>WFMX01000001.1 GCA_015488875.1 Campylobacterota bacterium
GCTGTAGCGGAATAAAAATTAGCCGCTTCTGATGGTCTCATGTCTTTCAATAACTTCGTAGAGTACTCACGATTGTTATAGATACCTGTACCTACAGAGCTGATGACACCCAAGCCACCCTCTTTACTGACATTTCCTGCTAATTTATCCCAAGAAATTCCTACACCCATACCACCTTGTATGATAGGTTTTTCTATTGTGTGTTTGCCGATTTTGAAAGGTTTGAATGACATGCTAATTGATCCTCACTTTTGCAAATTTTCTCTTACCTACTTGTAATATATACTCTCCTAAGCTTAAATTCATCTTCTCATCAGATATTTTTTCTTGATCTATACGAACAGCACCTTGCTTGATATCTCGTCTTGCTTGAGATGTAGATGGCTCTATACCTACATCGACCAATGCTTTACATATCCATATGCCATCTTCTAAATCATACTCTTTTATATCTGTTGGTAGTTGATTTGCTTTGAATACATTATCAAACTCTTGTTTGGCTATATTAGCAGACTCTTCATTATAAAATCGTGTAGTTATCTCTAAAGCTAGATTTTCTTTGGCAACTTTAGGGTGAAGTGTCCCATTTGATACATCTATCTTGACTTGCTCTATCTCATCTAGTGATTTTTCACTGAGTAGCTCATAATAACGCCACATCAAATCATCAGATATAGATAATACTTTGGCATATATATCTTTGGCTGGCTCAGTGATACCTATGAAGTTGCCTAGAGATTTACTCATCTTCTGTACACCATCCAAGCCCTCTAGTATAGGCATCATCAATATAGCCTGCTCCTTACCGACCTCATACGATCTCTGAAGCTGTCTACCCATCAAGAGGTTGAACTTCTGATCTGTTCCACCTAGCTCTATATCACTCTCTAGTGCTACACTATCGTATCCTTGAAGTAGTGGATACAAAAATTCAGATATAGAGATGTTTTGACCAGATTTGTATCTCTTTTCAAAATCATCTCTCTCAAGCATTCTAGCAACGCTAAATATAGTAGTAAGAGCCACAAGTCCATCAGCACCCAAAGCATCTAGCCATTTTGAGTTGAATACCACTTCAGTCTTAGATGGATCTAATATTTTGAAAACTTGCTCTTGATAACTCTTTGCATTCTCCAATACTGTATCCCTATCCAACCTTTTACGAGTTTCGCTCTTGCCTGTAGGGTCACCTATCATAGCTGTAAAGTCACCTATGAGTAGCTGTACGGAAGCTCCATACTTTTGAAATGTAGCCAGTTTCTGTAGTAGGACGGTATGTCCTAGATGTAGATCAGCGGCAGTAGGATCGAAGCCTACCTTGACCTTATAGCTCTCACCACTATCAAAATAAGCTGATATCAGCTTCTCTATCCTCTCTATATCTATGATCTCTGCTGTGCCTCTAGTGATCTCATCCATTGCTTTTTGTATCATATTTCTACTACCTTTTGCTTGCTTGTTTTATTGCTTTAATTGTTATAGGCATCATCAAGGGAGATGATATCTATTAGTTTAAATCTCTGAGCAATTTGCTCTTTGAGTACGGATTTTTTACTCTCTATACTCTCTACCTCCATCTGACAGTACTCAGCAGTATCACTACTCTTGATACCAAGCTCTATGCTAGTGACATTGAGATTGAGTACAGATAGTTTGCCTAGTAGATCTGCTAATGCACCTTTGCGATTGTATAGACTAATGATGAGGCGATATCTTGACATCTTCTTGCTCTTCCACTTTACAAATACCATATCCTCTTTGTCTACGATCATTTGATAAGCTTTTTTACACAATTTATGGTGTATTATGAGCTTGTTATTTTTATAAAATGCAACTATCTGATCTCCAACTTTAGGGTGACAGCAGTAGTCAAACTCTATATTTTCAATAGGTCTATTGATATAGAATTGGAAATGATCCATCTCTCTCATTGTAGGTTTCTTATAACCCCTCTTCATCAACTCCCAAAATCTAACCTGCTTTTTTCCAAGATATTGAGCTATCTGATGTATCACCTCTTTGTAGTAGTCTAGGTATGTAGGTAGCTTAAATATACTCTGAGTCAACTCCAACTCACCTATGACACCCTTGATACCATCTGCATCATGTTTGAGTAGGGTGGCTAAGATATTGTAAGCACTGAGTTCATCACTCTCTTTGATCCTACTCCTGCAACTACTTCGTATCCCATCTTTTGCTTTAGATGTCTTGACAGAGTCTGCCCAAGAGCAGTGCAATCTCACATCGCCATCTGTGAGAATGTTGACTACATCACCATCTTTCAATATAGCAAGTAGGGATGATTTGCTTTTGTTTATGAGGGCTGCACTAGCCGTCTCTCCTATCTCGGAGTGTACCGCATATGCAAAGTCCAATGCTAGTGAATTTTTAGGTAGTGTGTAGTAGTCACCCCTTGGAGAGAAGACAGCTATATCTTCGCTAAAGAGATCTGTCTTTGCCAGCTCATAAAACTCTTCTATAGATTCATTTTGGTAGTTGAGACTCTCAAGCCATTGTAGATTGACCTTCTCTACACCCTCTTTGTATTTCCAATGTGCTGCGATACCATACTCTGCCAACCTATGCATGTCTTTGGTCCGTATCTGTGCCTCTACTATCTCATCGTTGTCAAACAGTGTAGTATGTATAGTTTGATATCCATTCTCTTTTGGCAATGCAACATAATCTTTAAACCTAGAGATGAGTGGTACAAACTCAAGATGAAGTAAACCCAATACCCTATAGCAATCTATAGGATTTTTGAGGATGATCCGTATAGCCAAAAGATCTAAGACCTCCTCTATACTGACACCTTTTCTATGCATCTTCAGATAGATAGAGTAGTAGTGTTTAACCCTTCCTACTATTTCAAACTTCTCACGATGATATCCATCTGCATGCATAACTGTATTGACCTTATGCATGAACTCGTTGAGTCTTATCTGTAGGGCTTGGTTGTTTGATTTGATATATTTGTCTATCACTGCATAGTCATCAGGATAGATGTACATAAAGCTGAGATCTTCTAGTGAATTTTTTAATCTTGAGATACCTAGTCTATGTGCTATGGGAGCATATACTACTAGTGTCTCTTCGGCTATTCTCTTCTGTTTTTCATCTGTGAGAGCATCTAGTGTGAGCATGTTATGAAGTCTATCGCATAGTTTGATGACTAGCACTCTCACATCTTTGATGGACGCTATAAGCATCTTGCGGAAAGTAAGAGCAGAGCTTATGAGCTTGTCTCCTGATGTTGATGATGCTAGCTTCTCGTCACGCATAGCTACGATCTTGGTGAGACCATCTACTATATGTGCTACATCTGAGCCAAATAGCTCTCTCATGTCTATGAGTGTATACTCCGTATCCTCTACCACATCATGCAGTAGTGCAGCAGCTACCATAGTATCTTCTGCACTCACTACAGCAGTGATGCTAGCCACAAGTATAGGGTGGACTATATATGGTTCACCACTCTTTCTCTTTTGACCTTCATGTGCTTTTAGAGCTAAGTCCAACGCTTTTTCGACGAGTTCAGACTTACTAGGAAGCGTATCATACAGTAGCATGGTTGCCTCTTGGGTTGTACGAATATCCTTTAAGTTATCTAAAAAAGCGTCCATACTCTTTATCCCTCTAGGTCAACTAATATTTTACCCTCTGCGATTTCGACTAATGCTACATCTGCATATTTAAATCTCCTGAGATCCATATCTACCAATGGCTGTGCTCCTTTTGCGAGCTGCTCAGCTCTCTTGCCTACTGCTGCGGCAAGGAGGTATCTATCGAAATTTACATTTTTTAGTGCTTGTGATGTTACTTTCTCTACTCTCATTTTGTATCTCCTTTGTGATTAGATCTATCTACTCTTTTTATATATTGCTTACTGATATTTCAGCTCTATCAATTACTTTTTCCCTATTGGCATCCTATGAAAGCAATTGAAGACGATGGCTTTAGCCTCATTAAAGAGTGAAACTAAAGCATCACCTCCAATTTTTACAAGAATCCTATTGCACTATGGAGCATTTAGTCTTGTCACCATTGATGATTGCAAGGAGATTACCTTTCTCAAACATATTGCACACTGCTATAGGTAAATTATTCTCTTTTGCAAGTGCTATAGATGTATCATCCATCACTTTGATATGCTCATTTAGTGCTTGATCATAGCTGAGTATATCTAGCTTGACGGCATCATCAAATTTATGAGGATCTTTGTCGTAGACACCATCGACTTTTGTCGCCTTGATGATCATCTCTGCTCCTATCTCAGATGCTCTTAGTGTAGCTGCAGTATCTGTAGTGAAAAACGGATTGCCAGAGCCACCTGCAAAGACCACCACTCTACCTTTTTCTAAATGCCTCCTAGCTCTTCTGACTATAAAAGGCTCACCTATCTCTTTGAGATCCAATGCTGATTGCAATCTAGTGTTGACACCTACACTTTCAAGTGCCTCTTGTATAGCTACACCGTTGATCATAGTCGCCAACATGCCCATGTAGTCGCCACTAGTCCTGCTGATAACTCCGCCTTTGGACGCACTCAATCCACGGATGATATTTCCACCACCCACAACTATACCTATCTCTATGCCATTATCGACCAATTGTTTGATCTCGGTGACTATATACTTCACTATCTCTGGATCTATCCCATATCCATCTTCACCTGCTAGTGCTTCACCTGAAAATTTTACCAAAATCCTTTTCGCTATCATACCACACCTCCAAATAACCGCGATTATATCCAAAAGCTTATTAGGGGGTGATTAACACATACGCCTAATGACCATATGTCTCCACAAATGTTTCATAGTCACCCTCAAAGTCAATGACCGAACCATCACTATTTATCTTGATGATGCGATTGGCAAAGGCATCTATCAGCTCACGGTCGTGTGTGACACATATGATGCCACCTTGATAGTTGTGCAGAGCTTCTCCTAAAGCCACGATAGCCTCTAAGTCCAAGTGGTTGTCAGGCTCATCTAGTATCAGGAAGTTGGCAGAATCCATCATCATCTTAGATAGCATGACTCTGTGTTTTTCACCACCAGAGCAGGCATCCACAATCTTCTCTTGATCTTCACCAGAAAAGAGCATCCTACCAAGTACTTTGCGTAGCTCATCTATGTGCCATTTGGGATCATGCCCCTGTAGCCAATCATATAGCCTCATATCTCCAGATACGAGATCTGTGGCATTTTGTGGGAAGTAACTAGTGGTTATAGTAGCACCCCATTTGAAGCCACCCTCATCGGGTTTCACATGTTCCATAAGTATCTCTAGGAGTGTGGTTTTGCCTACTCCATTGGCACCTATGAGAGCTATTTTGTTACCTTTCTCTATCTTTAGCGATATGCCTTCAAAGACTCTATCGCCACCATAACTCTTGCCAAGATTTTCTATCTCTAGCAGTTCATTTCCTATATCTCTATGTGGTTTGAACATGATAGATGGATCTCTACGACTAGAGAGTTGTATCTCCTCGACATTCAGCTTGTCCAACTGTTTTTGTCTACTTGTAGCCTGCTTTGCCTTGGATGCATTGGCAGAAAATCTAGCGATGAACTTCTCTAGTTCATCCTTCTCTTTGAGGGCTTTACTTCTATCCGTCTGAGCCTGCTTTGCTATCAGGTTAGCAGCGATATACCAGTCATCATAGCTCCCTGTAAAGCCTCTGATTTTTGAAAAGTCAAGGTCAAGTATATGCGTCACTACACCGTTGAGGAAATGTCTATCGTGAGATATCACCACCATCACACCGTCATGTCGCTTCAGCTCATTCTCTAGCCACCCTATGGTCTCTATATCGAGATTGTTTGTAGGCTCATCCAATAGTAGTATATCTGGTTTGAGAAAGAGGACTTGGGCTAGTAGTATCTTGAACTTATCTCCACCTGTGATGGAACTCATCAGCTCGTCATGTTGTGATGCAGGAAACCCTAGAGCCTCTAGTAGCTTCTCTATCTTGACATCGCTCTCATATGTAGGATCCTCATCTGCACAAATCATCTCTAACTCTGCTAAACGGTTGTTGACTGCATCATCTTCGAAGTCACCCTCCATGTAGAGCTTCTCTTTCTCTTTTTGTGCATCAAAGAGCTTTTTATTACCATAGAGTACGGCATCTTTGAGTGAAAACTCTTCAAAGGCGTATTGATTTTGCCCCAACATACCTAGCTTTGCACCTGGCTGTTTTTGTACCTCTCCATCTGTAGGCTCCAACTCGCCTGCCAATATCTTCATAAATGTAGATTTACCAGCACCATTGGCACCGATCAAGCCATATCTTTTACCCTGATCTAGCGTGATAGATATCTTGTCAAAAAGTACCCTCTTTCCATATCTCTGTGTTAAATTCACTGTACTAAGCACTACCTGCTCCTTCTGTATTGTATCTTGTCACAGGCTTTTAAAACAAGCCTGTCTTTAGTATAATCGGTATTTTAGCTAAAAGAACTGAAAAGTATGAGATAGTAATGTGAAGGTCAAGTGTAGCCTATCAAAAAATCTTCAAAT
Source organism: Campylobacterota bacterium (assembly GCA_015488875.1). GTDB lineage: Bacteria > Campylobacterota > Campylobacteria > Campylobacterales > Sulfurovaceae > SZUA-451. Next base: position 6,526 of record WFMX01000001.1, read on the forward strand.
AGATCCAGAATGATATAGCTCTCCTAGCCTTTCATTAGTTTTTTTTGATTTCGGCTACTATCACACCCCTCAAATCACCCTCTCTGTATCCTGTGGCTTTATCGTTTGGATAGTTTGACTTGATGATACTAGAGACTTCAGGTGATATGTCACTACCATGACATTTGAGGCAAACCTTTTTGATTACTAGAGGCTTATATACTCTAGTGGTATTGCCATCCTCTACTACCTGTATAGACTTTTCTCCATCACTATATGAATTCATCACTTTCACATCTATCTCGTCAGCATGATTTTTTTCATTTCTGAGTCTGAGAGATGCTCTTCTGACACTAGCATATTCAGGAAGCTTTTTGTTGACATCTTCAGTAAGTCTGGATGCACTCTCTTGACAAAACTTGACAGCACTTACAGCAGTAGGATCCTCTTTCATCTTAGCTTTCAGCTCAGACTTTAGAGTAGAACCTAACATTTTGATATATTTGATACCCTCGTCTTTGGGCGACATACTCTCTGCAAAAGCGATACTACTACATAGTGCCATAGTTGCAACTATTTTTATTTTCATGAAAACTCTCCATTTTTATTATTGTTTTGATGGAGATATTATATCAAATATTTCTATATATTATATTTAGCTAGCATTGCCAAGTGCTATTTTGTGATTGCAGGATTTTGATTGCTACCATAATAGTAATTTGCCTCCCAGTCAATACCCTGCTTGCTAAATTGCCCTGTCCAAATCTTCCATATTTTTCTCGCTGGCAATTGAGCCACTGCTCTACATGTATCGTTTTTCTTCTCTCCAGCACTATAGAAATGAAAATCTTGATTGATGATCATTTTTTCATTATTTTCGTTAGGGTATATCCTCAGAAAGAATTTATGCTCCAAATCCTCATCGCTACAGTTCTTTTTTTCATAATAGACCAAATCATTCTGTATGTATATATCAAAAGTTGAGTTGATGTCAGTACTCTGATTA
>WFMX01000002.1 GCA_015488875.1 Campylobacterota bacterium
CTGTAGCATAACGGTGTTGCAGTGTAGCCGAGGTCAGGTTATTCATGATGCATTCCGCTACGCTCCACGCATCACAAATCACCAGACCCCTATCGTTTCTATATATCCAAATAGTGGAAATCAATAGGGTAAAAAAAGTGAATAAATAGCAAAATCCCCAACAATAGGAATAAAAAATTATGAAATTCAACATAGATAGCGTGGATGGCAAAGCGAGGGCTTGTACCATAACGACGGCACACTCCACCATCCAAACCCCAGTCTTTATGCCTGTGGGTACAGTAGGTGCTGTCAAAGCACTTGATGCCACAGATTTGGCTACATTCATCAAGCCAGAGATTATATTGGGTAACACTTATCATCTATATCTAAGACCATCAGATACCGTCATAGCAAAGATGGGCAAGCTACATGGATTTACCAAATATCCAAAAAGTTTCCTCACTGACAGTGGTGGATTTCAAGCTTTTTCACTTAGTGACAATGTCAAGATAGATGAAGATGGCATAACTTTTAGAAGTCATATAGATGGCTCAAAGCACTACTTCACACCTAAAAAAGTGCTAGATATCCAAGGTAACCTAGGCTCTGATATCATGATGATATTGGATGATTTGGTAGCCTTACCTGCTACACAAGAGAGGATCAAGTCATCGATAGAGAGGACTACTAGATGGGCGAAAGAGTCCATAGAGTATCACCGTGCCAATCAAGCAGAGGGTAAAAACTTAGATCAAAATATATTTGCCATCATTCAAGGTGGTACAGATAGGTCATTTCGTGAGAAGTCAGCTAGGGAGCTTTGTGCTTTGGATTTCGATGGATTTGCTATAGGTGGTCTGAGTGTTGGTGAAGCAAATCAAGATATGTATGATACAGTAGAGTGGACCACTCAGTTCATGCCTACTGATAAGCCTAGGTATTTGATGGGTGTCGGAACTCCTGAAGATTTGGTAGAAAATGTATATAGAGGTGTGGATATGTTCGACTGTGTCATGCCTACACGAAATGCTAGAAATGGCACTCTCTTTACTAGCTTTGGCAAGGTCAACATAAAAGCAGCACGGTATAAAGAAGATCCACTACCCATAGACCCTGAATGCCAATGCATGGTATGTCAAACATACTCTAGGGCATACTTATGTCACCTATTTAGAGCGAGAGAGATCACCTACTTCAGGTTAGGAACCATACATAACCTATACTACTATTTGGATCTCATGAAGCAGATGAGAGAAGCCATAGCAGATGGAGCATTCGAGAAGTTTCGTGAAGAGTTTTATCTCAAGAGAGGTTAGATTTCGCATCACCAAACAATCAACGACATATAGTTACTGATTTACTGCTTGACAGTACAAACACCTACACTCACCTTATATAATCCTTTGGGTCTGCACCTGCGTAGTAGTAGTAGATGGATTTGGCTACTTCGTAGTCATATCTTGTGGATTTGTATCTAGCTTGTGATATGGTCTGTTTTTTGAGGGCATCTAAGTAGGCGATGTTGTCTACTAGTCCCACTTCATACTTCTTGACGATGGAGCTGTATGTGCTTTTGGATGATCTCAATGCACTTTTGGCACTTTTGAACTTGGCTATGATGGTCTTCATACGACTTTTGGCTACTCTGAAGTTCATCCTCTGTTCTCTTTGACTGTGGATAGAGAGTGACTCTAGTGACATCTTTTGATACTGCATAGCCTCTCTGTTTTTGCGTAGTTGTCCATCATCATACAGTCTCATATGTGCAGATATCGTGAGTGAGTTTTGATTGTCAGGCAAAAATCCACCACCACTAAAACCTGGTATGGACTCTACACCACTATAGCTAGATAGGCTATAGCTATCTTGCAGAGAGAGTTGTGGCAAATATGCTGATGTGATGGCATCACCTTTTTCATTGAGTGCTTGGGCATTTTGATCTAGTATCTTTGTCTTCTCGTATCTTTTGTATTTGACTCCTTTAGGTTCTACAAATCTATCTGCTTTTAGACTCTCAGGTTTTATGCCAGATAGTAGCCAAAGATTTTCTTCGTTGGTGAGTATGGATAGCTTGGTACTCTCTATGAGGTAAGCGTTGTTGTCGTATACTGCTTGGAGTTTGTCCACCTCTTCATCGGTAGCCAATCCTGCCACTTCAAAGCTCTTCACTCTTCCTATCTGAGCTTTCAACTCTTCGGACTCTGCGTCTAGTGATGCTAGTGTAGCTTTGAGGGATTTGATGATATAAAAGTGGTTGATTATCTGTAGAGATAGACTCTTCTCGAAAGCTCTCATCTCAAATATAGATGCTTGATGCTCAAACTCCTTTGCTCTCACCAAAGCACTTCGCCGTCCACCATCATATATCTCCCAACCAAAGATACCAAATCCCCTCATAGTTTCACTAGGCATCACTATGGTACTTGGGTTTACACGATTGTAGCTAGCACCTATATCTAAGGTAGGGTAGTAGCTACTCTCTTGTGCGTCTAACTCTTTGAGTTTGGATTGGCTCTTGTATAAGGTGGATTTGACCTGCTCATTGTGCTGTGATGCATGTTCGATCAGCTCTTTGAGTCCATAGCTTTTGGCTGTGATATATATAGGTAGTAGTACCAAAATCAGATATCTCATCTATGCCCCTTCTGTCCATCTATCAAAAACAGCATATCTACAAATCTATCTATCTCTCTCAAAACATCAATATCTGAAGCTTTACCATCGACTATAAGCCCCTTCTCAAATATCAACATAGATGGGATAAACTCTATGAGAAATGGCGAGAGTTCACCTCTGCTGATAGCATCATCTATGATACTCTTTAGTATGCTAGCAAATTTCTCTTTGCAAGATATACTGAACTCTACCATCTTCTCTGTGCCATTTACTAGAGATATAGCTAAGTACTCTCTGTAGATACTCATCTGCTTAGCATAGCTACTATCTTCAAATATGAGAGCAAAAAAGTGATATAGCTTCTCTCTACTGTTACTACTCTCTTCTATGGTGGTCAATAGCATCACCTCATACTCTGACATAAATACTGTGATAATCTCAAATACTATATCTTCTTTGTTAGTAAAATACTCATATATAGTACCCTTGCCAACTCCTGCCCTCTTGGCAAGCTGTGATATGGTGAGGTCTTTTATCCCCTTCTCTAGCAGAAGCTCTTTGCAAGAGAGTGCTATATTTCTTCGTTTTTCATCTTTGTCTACTATTATCGCCATATATATCCTTTGACTGACTGTCGGTCAATGAAATTGTATCATTATGCTTCTTAACATGTGATAAATTGGATAGGTAGTACAGTTTGACCGAGGACGGATAGCAAATCCACTTTAACGATACAATTAGGGGACATTGGTTTTGTGAGCGAAGCGAACGAAACCTGTGTCCCCGCATAGTGACCGTTCGTCCTCGACTACAACACGGTTATGCGATAGGGGTCTGGTGATAATGATTTGCGTAACGAAGTGGAGTGAATCGTTATCACCAGACCTCGGCTGTAGCATAACGGTGTTGCAGTATAGTCGAGGTCAGGTTATTCATGATGCATTCCGCTACGCTCCACGCATCACAAATCACCAGACCCCTATCGCTCACCGAGGATGGATAGTAACAAACGATAGAGGCTTATTTGAATATTTTTATACCCTAGGTGTGACTGTGGCATACGATTTTGTATTGATGCTGGTGACCTTTAAAACCCAAAGCCTAGTCTTTGTGGTGTGATGAGTGGGGCGAAGTTCACCATCTTCATACTCCATTTGCTTAGTATGGATTTTTTATTGTTCTCCAATTTTACTACTCTATCTATGAGTGGGTATCTACTCTCTGCATCTAGCTCTTGGAGTATCTTTTTGATCTGCTTTGTACTCATACCGTATACAAATGATATCTGCTGATCTGCAAACTGCTCTGCTATTAGATTGAGTACTTTTCCATCTTTGAGTCTGATTTGGTATATATGCAGACCTTTGTTTATATATATAGGTGTTATACTTTTGGCTCCAAATAGTATGCTTATGGTAGTTTTGGTAGGAAAGTTTAGCTCATAGCTAGAGTCAATGACGACCTTTTCGTAGACAACTATGCTTTGGTCTGATAGTTTGACTATATTCTGAGTGAGAAATAGTTTGCCAAAGTTGTTGAACTCTTTTGATATGCTTTTGCCCTCTGTTTTTAGATCTTTTCCATCTATATGAAGTAGTATGTTGTTGCTATCTAGTGTGAGTGTAGTGACAGCACATCCACCAAAGTAGAGTAGCGTTGCGACTACCAATGAGTACCTTAGTATTTTATTCATCCCTACCTTTTGTATCTCTATCATTTTGTATCTCCGCATGTATACTCGTTTCATTTTTCTCTTCATACTCATCCAACATATCCATTCTCTGACCTTTGTCATTAAATTTATTGCGGTAGTAGTTGCGTATGATGGCAAATGTCATGATGATAAATAGCACCATCGCTATAATATAAAGTATATCACCTATCTGCATATCAAGACTCCTTTAGTCTGTTTTTTATAGATATCTTCTCGAACCCATCGTAGTTTTGACGAAGTGCTTCATAAGCCACTATGCCTACACTGACCCCTAGATTGAGACTGCGTCCTGCTCCACCCATAGGTATAGTGATACACCTAGATGGATTGTCTAGTAACACTCTCTCATCTATGCCCTTAGTTTCAGACCCAAAGAGTATATAATCACCCTTTTCAAATTCCGCATTGAAGTATATTTGATCGGTTTTGGTGGTGGCTAAATGTGTATGATTGTCTATGGGGTGAGCTTTTAGAAAAGTATCAAAATCATCCCAGACTATCAAGTCGAGCTTATTCCAATAGTCCAACCCTGCCCTCTTTACCGCCTTGTCGTCGATATCAAACCCTAGTGGCTTGATGAGATGTAAAGTCGCATCCAGATTTACGCATAGTCTACCTATTGTGCCTGTGTTTGGTGGTATCTGTGGCTCTACCAATACTATGTTGAACATATCAAAATACTATGGTTTTATTACCATTGACAAATACTCTGTCATTGAGTACAAGTGACAATGCTCTAGCCAATACTATCTTCTCTCCATCTTTGCCTGCTCTTTGCATATCTTTCCATTCAAATCTGTGGTTGACAGGTATAACATCTTGGGATATGATGGGTCCCTCGTCCAAATCACTAGTGACGAAGTGTGCGGTTGCTCCTATGATCTTGACACCTCGTGAGTGGGCTTGCTTGTATGGATTGGCTCCTACAAAAGCGGGTAGAAATGAGTGGTGTATGTTTATGATTTTTTCAGGATAATTACTCACAAAATCTTCACTAAGTATACGCATATATTTCGCCAACACTATATAGTCAAACTCTAGCCCCTTAAGTATATCTAGTACTTGCTCCTCATGCTCCTCTCTACTGATATCATCAGATGATATATAGAGGAATGGGATATCAAATCTTCGTGTCAAATCGCGGAGGTTGTCACGATTGGATATGACTGCCTCTATATCTGCCTCTAGCTCTCCAGATATCCATCGTATGAGTATATCGCCTAGACAATGAGACTCTTTTGTCGCCATAAGTACTATCTTTTTGGGTTTGGGTTCTACTACTCTGATGTGTGCATTTTTGGGTGCTACAGATACGATGGCATCTCTCAGTTCATCTACATCAAATTCACCAGTCACCACACTACGCATAAAAAATTTACTGCGTTCCTTGTCTACGAACTCTCTGTTGGTATCTACATTGAGTTCTCTATCATAAAATATCTTGCTAAAATGATATACCAAGCCTTTGGCATCATCACAATCTATCAATACTCTAGCTCTATTTGCCATCTGTTTCCTTACGATATTTTCTATTCTCTCATTATATCATTAAATCAATCAAACCAAGAGGCTTTTTTCCTCTCCTCTTTTGCCATATTCCAATAGTGTGGATTTGTCTTGAGCCAATGCTCCACTGTGTATTCCAAATCCGACCAATTTTTGGCTATATTGTTGTACATCCATACGAAGTCAGCAGGGTCAGTAGCAAACAGCTCTTCAAATGTCAAGTTTTTATTTTTGTACTTGCCAAAAGTGATCCTCTCTAGTAGTATGGGGGTTTGCGTCAACTCTACCAATTTATCTACATCACCATCTACTTTCTCCAATAGATGATCAAACAGTAGATAGTGCCATACGACATCACTCAAAGCATCATGTGCCTTTATCTCGCCTATGCCTAGAGATTTTGCCATCTCATCTTCTACTTTATAGAGACCATACTGATATCTAAGTGTCTGAAGCTTATAATCTTCGGCATCTTTGAGTAAATGTCTTGAACATTTATCAGTATCTATCCTCTTCATTTTGAGTTCCATACCCTCATTTTCTAGCATTGCTATATCTAGCTCATTGCCATGTGATATGAAATAATTCTCTTCAGAGTTGCCTTTCTCTAGTGCTATATAGCTATCCGCCTCATATGGCCAATACTTATCCTTTATCATCTCAGGGGTTATGTTGTGTACACCCATGGCAGAGTAGCTCATCTTGAGATCTGTATAGCATAGATCACTATAGCTCTCTATGATATCACCATCCTTTTTTATAAAAGCCAGCTGTATAATGCGATCATTCTCCAAGTCAAGACCTGTAGCCTCGACATCTACAAAAAATAGTGCCATTTGATCATCCTTTATTCTCTAAAACTCATAATTGATAGAGCCACTTGTAGATCCCAAAAAATAACACTATCAGGACAAACAAAGGCTTTTTATAGAAACTATTATACCAAAAATATCTTCAAGCCTGTCATTGATGTGGCTTGACCAAAAACTCCGATTTCTCACCACAAGAGGTAATAAGTAAAGTTTTTTTGGCTCTAGTCGCAGAGACGAAAACCAAAGCTTTCTCTTTTTTGATGCGTTCAGCTTCGATCTGTGGTTCATCAGATATAGTATTTATCGTTAAAGGAATCTCGCCTTTGTTCATACTAGCGATAATGACATGATCAAAGTCCAATCCTTTGACACGATGCATGGTAGCTACTCGGACACCTGTATTGGTCAAATCATCTCTACTATCTCTTGAGATTTTCAATGCCCCACAATATCTATAATGTCCCCCTTTGTCACAACCGTCAATTTTTGTTCTGTAAAAGTATCATATTTTTACTATTGTGTGATATAGACTTCAAAGAGTAGGCACTACAGAGCGTCTCTAGTGTCTTTGGCGAGAAAAA
>WFMX01000003.1 GCA_015488875.1 Campylobacterota bacterium
CTTTATGCTATAATGTTTTTCAGAGGTAGTTTAGTTAGAAAGTGTCCGAATGATTTCCGATTTGGTGTCCGAATGCTCTGATTTGTGCATCTAGTTAGTGCTTTAAAACATAAAGATAAAAAAGCTTTAGTTGAGGCTATGAAAGATGAAGATATATTAAAATCTTACAGTTTCTACGAATTTATCAAAAGAAAACAATTCAAAATAAACACAATCTAAATGTCAAACCTACAAAGTGTGTAAGGTCAGTTAATAAATTAGAGGAGTATATATGCGTAGAGTATTAGCGGAGTGGGAGAGGCAGAGGGCTGTGTTGATGGCATTTCCTCATGAGGGTACTGATTGGGCTGCTGACCTTGATGGGGCTTTGAGTCCATTTGTCCGTATAGCACAAGCTATAGCGTATTCACAGCCTGTATATATCATATGTAAAGACAAAGATAGTATATCAGATCTATTTTGTAGCACTAGAAATATGAGCTTTGTAGAGATAGATACCGATGATACTTGGATACGAGACTATGGATATATCTCTATAGTGGACGAGAGTGGAGAGCTGAAACTGTTGGACTTTAGGTTTGATGGGTGGGGTGGTAAGTTTGAAGCTTCACTTGATAATGCCGTCAATAAAACTCTGCACAAAAAGGGGTATTTGGGGATTACAGCTCTTGAGAGTATAGATTTTGTGCTAGAGGGTGGCTCTATAGAGTCGGACGGTAACGGTACGGTATTGACCACGGCTAAGTGCTTGTGTAATCCAAATCGCAATGGTGGATTGACCAAAATTGAGGTAGAGAGTAGGCTATCTGAGTATCTAGGAGCAGATAGAGTATTGTGGCTTGACCATGGATATCTAGTAGGTGATGACACAGATGGTCACATAGATACGCTAGCTAGATTTGCATCTGAAGATACTATACTCTATACCAAATGCACAGATAGAGATGATGAACACTTTATAGAACTAGATATGATGGAATCACAGCTGAGAGAGTTTTGCACTAGGTCAGGCGAACCATACAGACTCATACCTCTACCTCTACCTATGGCCAAATGTGACAAAGAAGATCACCGCCTACCTGCCACATATGCCAATTTTCTCATCACAAATGAAGCACTACTATATCCTACATATGGAGTAGACACAGATAGAGAAGCTGGAGAGATTTTTAAAGAACTATTCCCCACTAAAGAGGTGATACCTATCAATTGTAGCAAGCTCATAGAGCAAGGTGGTAGCCTACATTGCTCTACTATGCAGATAGGATAAGCTAGTTTTTGGCTTTTGGCTTTTCGATACGATACAATCCTCACTAGTACCACTCACTTCATTAAACTAGAGTGTACTTAGCGTGAGTGGCACCAATCCTTTTGCTCATGTTTGAATTTTCTCTAAATGGCGTTTTTGACACTCTACGACTGCCCTATACTCAAACCATATATCTCTTGATATGTTTTGATAGCATATCTGTCAGTCATAGATGCTATGTGGTCGGCTATGACTCTAGGTTCGTTGCGGATCTCCATTAGGTTTTTCTCTTTTTTGGATAGGAGGTCATTGTCTTCACGGTATGCTCTATACAGTCCCTTGATGCACTCCTTACCTGCGTACATCTTCATAGCTATTTTTGGGTGTTTGTATAGCTCCTTATGGAGTAGTTTTTTTAGCCTCTTTAGCTCTGTAGAGGTCTGCTGACCAAATCCTACGGATAGGTTTAGATTGGCATCAAGTGTGGATGATATGGGTAGCTCCTCTCTATACTTGTCTATGTCATCTTTGGAGTTGGAGATGAAATCCTCTACTAGTAGCTTGATGAGTGCTGCTACAAATCTATGACGATAGAGTGATTCGCCCCTATCTACACCCTCTTCTCGTACCATCTCGTCTACTCTGATGGATAGCTTGTCGTCTATCAAATCATCAAATGTGATGAGTCCATATTTGATGCCATCATCTATATCATGGCTACAGTAGGCTATTTCGTCAGCATGATCTACCACTATAGCCTCCAAAGATGGGTGTTTTTCTAGATCAAATGATGCGTCTATACCGCTGAGAAATGGTTTTTTATACGGATATGAGTGTTTCAATACACCCTCTAGTGTAGCAAATGTGAGATTGAGTCCATCGAAATCTTTGTACCTTTTCTCTAGCTTTGTCAACACTCTAAAAGATTGAAAATTATGTTCAAAGCCCAGTGGGTGTCCATCGTCTCTGAGTAGCTTATCAAGTACATCGCCACCTATATGACCAAATGGCGTATGACCCAAGTCATGAGATAGTGCTATCGCTTCAGATAGAGTTTCGTTGAGATGGAGCATTCGTGATAGTGTCCGTGCTATTTGGCTCACCTCTAGCGAATGTGTAAGTCTGGTACGAAAGTAATCGCCCTCGTGGTTGAGAAAAACCTGCGTCTTATACTCAAGTCGTCTAAAAGAGCTACAGTGAAGCACTCTATCTCTATCTCTAGCAAAAGGCTCTCTAAAATCCTCTTCAAATCCAAAAAATCTATTATCTGCTCTCATTTTATATCCTTCATACTCTTTATGGTATAATTCTTTACTACCTAATATCATAACCGTAAGGATACCATAATGAACATCACATTGATGCACCATACCCCACTAGAAGTTTGTGCCCATGCCATACGCACTTGCTGGCAGAGTTTTGATAAGAGCGATGATGGAGGGGAGAAAGACAAAGCCCTCATAGATAGAGTAGGCAACAAATACAAACATGCATCTACTATGGAACATCTAGTCTATACCTTTTATGTGCAGGGTATCAGTAGGGCATTGCTACAAGAGCTAGCACGACATCGTGTAGCTAGTCTCAGCGTCAAGAGTACGAGATATACACTCAAAGAGCTGAAAGATAGTGAGTCATTGAGAGAAGATGACTATGATGGAGCTAGTAGATTTATAGTCTTGACAGGTAACGAGATGGTAGATAGTGCATCTATAAAAGCCCTCAACAACCTACAAGAAATACTTCAAAAGGGCGTGAGTAATGATATAGCCAAGTTCTGCCTGCCTGAAAGTTACAAAACAGAGCTGACTTGGAGCATAAATGCAAGGTCTCTGCAAAACTTTCTCTCACTTCGCAGCAACAAAGCAGCACTTTGGGAGATAAGAGATATGGCATATATGGTTTATGAGACTCTTCCCGAGGAGCACCAATACCTATTTCAAGGACAGATTATCCGAAAATAGCCAAATTATTAACAAATTATTAACAAATTACTAAAAACACTTGACATTTTAAA
>WFMX01000004.1 GCA_015488875.1 Campylobacterota bacterium
ATGTACTTGTTTGGTTTTTTACTATTTTTTAATTTTAGATAGACTTTATCTAGATATTTTTGAGATATTTTATAATCTTTTTGAGCCAAATATGTATCGGATATCATCAGCAGAGACCACAAGCTTCTATTGTGACACTCCGCTGTCTCCTGTGCGATAAGCCTCGCGTTATCATAATCTTTTTGTTTCACATAGAGGGTATATAGAGAAAGCTTTTTATCAATAGTATGTTGTCCACATTCAGATTTTGCACTTTTGTCATTTATGTTTAGTGATTTTGTGTAGAATTCTATCGCTTTTGTATAATCAAACTCTCGTATATAAATCGCCCCCATTATGGATAAAGTTCTAGAGAAATATAGATCATCAGTCAGATTGTACTTGTTGGCTATTTTGCTCGCCTCCTTTAGTATTATTTTTGAAGCTTTACGATTTCCACTAGAGAGATATGTTTGGGCCATATTATTGAGTGTCAGTAGAATATTTTTATACTCTATTGGATCATCTTTCTTTAGTATCTTGATAGCATTTTTAAATATCCCTATAGCTTCACCATAGCTCTTTTTCTTGTACAATTTGACACCCTTGGCATTGAGTGCTGTCCATTTGATAGTATATTTACTTCTACTCTCGTATATCATAAATGATTTACTAGCCACCAATCTATTGTTGACAAGAAAATCTACAAAATATTTACCAGCATCGGGCATATTTCTAAAATATGCAATATGGTATAAGAAATTATGATCTTTTGGAGTCACCAAGGATTGTATTCGTGCTACCTTTTTGTGTTTATTATTGTAGTTATACCATACGATTTTTACTTTTTTGTTGTGCGGTAGATTTCTGACTCTTGCAGAGACTGCCACCTGTTTGGAGTCATTGGGCATCTCATCGACTATATCTATAGGTATATACCTCTCTTCGTCGATATCTTTTGATATATGTATCTCTTCTATCATAACTCTAGCAAAAAGAGTACTACTAGCAATTAGGACTCCTAAAAATACTATAATGATACCATATTTAACTCTTCTCATTTCCCTACTCCTCTTCATCTGCAAATCTACTCATCAAATTATCTCCAAGATCTTTGGTATCTATGACACCGTTGGCTACTTTGTTGAAGTCACCATCTACTATGCCACTCGTTACACTCTCTACGATACCATTGACTTTTGTTTGTGGGTTGTAAGTATCATCTAGCTTTTTGATAGCTTTTTTCTCTACTCTATCCATCAGAGAAAACTCTTTTGACTCACCTTTGTCACCCTTACTAGTAGCATATGTCTTCTCTCCACTCTTGATTTTTGTGACTCTGTTGCCATCTTTGTCATAATAGTTCTCATCTTTGTTTAGTTTGACTCCTTTGGTGTGTAGGTCATGAAAGTCTTGTGCTGTATCTACTGCATCGGTGGCTATACCGTTGGTATGTATATCCATCACCTTGACTATCGCACCTCTGGCTCCACCTTTTTCTGCACCCTCTATGGCAGCGTATGCGTGTTCCATTGTTTTGACTATCTTGTCTCCTGTACCTGTGGGGTCTAGCTTTGCCAATCCTTTATTGATAGTCATTGCCGTATCCTTGATAGTTTTTACATATTTGCCTTTTTTACCTATCTCATCAGCTTTTGCTCGTTGGTACTCCGCATTGCCTTGCTCTTTTATCTGTTTGGAGTCATAATAGATCTTTTTGTATGCGTCATATATCTTTTTTGCTTTTTTGCTATCTTTGGTTTTGTCTAGTTTGTCGATCCTCTTGTATGCATTATCCCACTCATCTAGCGGTGTGAATTTGTTGATAAACTTTATGTTTAGTTGCTGTTGCCTTTGGAACTCTTTTCTCTTTTTTAGCTTATCTGCTATTTCTATCTTTTTATCTCTATCATACTCGCGGTCTCTTTGTCTCCACTCATCTCTCTGTCGTCTATTCTCTTTCGCTAGTTTCTCATTCTCTATCCTAATGTCATCTTCCCAATCTTTGAAATTGTTTTGATATTCCTCTTCCGCTCTCTCTCGTGCTTTTTCATCTTCTATCTCATCTTGCTCTTGTTGTGCATCTAGTTTTTTATTGTATCTTTTGTTTGCACAGTATCTTTTCCACTCTTTTTGATTCTTTAGCTCTGGGTCACTGCATGGGTTTGAGTATTGTTCTTGTGGTTGACTGTCTACATTATCATCAGTGTCTATATTATCTCTGTGATTTTCATCTGCACTATTTGGGTGGTTATCTTCGTACTCATCTGTGGGGCTATCTATATCACCATCAAGGGATTGAGTGTCACTACTGTTTTTTATTGGTTTGTCTACTATTGATGTTTGGGTTGATTTGGATTTATTGATGGGGAGCTGGAGGAGATAATGGTGTTCAAAGATAGAGCTATTCTCTGGAGTATTTTCCCAACTATTTGTATTAAGGTTTAGAAATAGACTCTTGACAATTTTCAGATTACTAGCAAGTATATCTAACTGACCTCTACTATTT
>WFMX01000005.1 GCA_015488875.1 Campylobacterota bacterium
GGATATAGAGACAAATACTGATGATATATTTTCTATAAACAACAATAATAAATCAAAAATATACCAAAGAAATATATGCGACCTCGTCTGTGCTGATTATAAAAATATAGAATCGTTGACCGTCGGTGTCTTCGGTGAGTCAGGTAGTGGAAAAAGCCATCAGCTACATCTCATCAGAGATGGTATACTCAGAGGCATAGGAGACTCTACACTTACTACTATACCTATATCTTTCAATGCTTGGCGTTTTGAGAATGAAGAGCATATCATCATACCACTACTCAAAACACTGATACATGCTGTAGACGAGTACGATAGAGACTACAAAGATGCCCTAGGACATGACCTAGAGTCTACGATATCTCATCTAAGGATCATACTCTATTCGCTCAAATATGGACTACAGATACCCAAAAATGTCAAAGGCATGATAAGGGAAAATGCAAAGAGCGACATGAGGGCACAGCTCATATCACCTGAGAAATTAGACTCTATATATCTCAATATACCACAGTTTATAGAAAAAGTTACTCTGCTAGAGAGGGTGAATTTCATCTTTTTGGTAGATGACTTAGATAGATGTCTACCTGAAAATACCCTAAGGATCTTGAACTCCTTTGAACTATTTCTCAATCTACCTACTTGTGCGTTTGTATTGTCTCTCAATGACGATATCATCGAGAGAGGTGTCGCACATCACTACAAAGATTATCAAAACAGACACCATTATCTCTATGAGGACAAGAGTAGTGACGACTACGCATACAACCTCACACTAGAGCTACCGATCACAGGCGATGAATACATAGAGAAGATGATACAGTTACCTACAAGATTGCCTACTATAGATACTGCACATGCTAGAGAGTTTCTCAAAGAGTATAGCCAAGAGTGGATCAAGAATGTAGATATAGACTATGACCCATATAGAGCATCAGAGCAGGACAAGACTATCAAGCCATCAGATGAGCTATTGGATTTTTTCACCCATAGTATACCCACAAAGCCACGAAAGATCAAAAGAGTAGCGATGCTCTTTGAAAATAAAGTCAAACATTTGCAAAGCTTGGGGTTAGAAGTAGATCTCATACTTTTGGCGAAGATCACACTGCTAGAACTATTTTCTCCAAAGCTTTTGAAGTTTATGCAGAGTCAGGAGAGATATCATTCAAGCCTATGGAGACGACTAGAGGAGTTTAGGTTTGTGGGCAAGGCAGAGGAGCAAAACTCCTTAGAGGACTTCATAGTCATAGAGAAATATATCAAAAAGATATCAAAGACAGAGAAGTTTACCAAAATGTACAAAAGTCTACTCAGACATCTAAAGGAGCATTATGATGCTAGAGATAGGTTTGAGCTTGATTGTATATTTGATGGTAGCTATATCAATGATCCAGAGTTGGACAAAAATCTAAAACATATCTTTGAGACTAGTAGGGAGATCAAACATACCGAAAAAGTGACGAAGATTATATACTCACCAAATTTTGAAAAGTTACTATTTTCTGACGACGATCCTACGGCTTGGCGTGATGCCTTTAGAGAGGATAACCTATTTGCAAACAACAAAGCACTCTTGACACTAGAACAACTAGATAGGATTATGACAAAAGCAAAGTCCAATGGATTTATAAAAAATGTAGATTGGTTTTCTCTAGTAGCAAAATACTCTAAATCTATAGAGATAGCCAAATATATAGATTTTGAGATGGGTATACATGCCGTTACATTCAACGAATTTGACAAATATTGCGACAGCATAGGCAGGAAAAAGCCTGACGACAATGAGTGGGGTAGGAGATTTAGACCAGTTATCAATGTCTCATGGGATGATGCGGTATCATATGCTCAATGGAGAAGCAAAAAAGAGGGTGTCATATACAGATTGCCCACAAGCAAAGAGTGGAGCCTCGCCTGCAATCTAGGCAAAGATACAGGTTGGCACTTTGGCGATGATCCAAATCTTCTAGGTAGCTATGCTTGGTATCGAGACAACAGCAGCAAAAAGACCAATCTAGTAGGCAGTAAGATACCAAACGAGTTAGGACTATATGATATGCATGGTAATGTGTGGGAGTGGTGTATGGATTGGTGCGATGATGAGCATGAGAAAAAAATCATCCGTGGAGGCTCTTGGAATCTCATAGCATCAGATATGCATACCAATGACATGGACTGTATGGAGCATAACCATAGATATGGTATAGTTGGTTTTCGACTACTTAAGGAGAGACCATAGAAGTAGAAAATTGGATATATAGAAACGATACAGTTAGGGGACATTGGTTTCGTGAGCGAAGCGAACGGAAGCTGTGTCCTCGTATAGAAATTGTTCGACCTCGACTGAGATATAA
>WFMX01000006.1 GCA_015488875.1 Campylobacterota bacterium
GTTATATCTCAGTCAACGCTGAACAATTCCTATGCGAGGACACAGCTTTTATTCGCTTTGCTCACAAAACCAATGTCCCCAACTGTATCATTTCTATATATCCAAATAGTGGAAATAGAAAAAATAAATGAATGGTGTTTTACTACAGGCTACACATGACCCCACCTATAAGTGTAGAGATATCTATAATGCCTTCCTAGACTATATAGCTGATCTCTGCCTCGGAGCCTAGACGCATGGGTGGACCCCAAAATCCTATGCCACTGTTGACATATATTTTGCCACCGTAGGGTAGGGTATGTAGACCTTTTAGGTATGGTTGCTGTAGTCTCACTAAATGGTCAAATGGCCATATCTGTCCACCGTGTGTATGACCGCTTAGTATAAGTTCAGGTTGAAAGCTACCTAAGTACTCTATATATTTCGGTTGGTGGGCTAGTAGTATAGTAGGATACTTTCTATCTATATCTCTAAAGGCTTTGAGTGCATCAGGCTGTAGTAGACCTGCACGATATCCAAATATATCGGTCACGCCTACTATGTTGACTTTTAGCTCTTCTATGGTGATGGAGTCGTTGAGTAGTATCTCCATATGGGTCTCTCTACGCAAGAAATCTATGATCTTCATAGGGTTATGAAAATACTCATGGTTTCCAAGTATCATGTATACACCATGCTTTGATACGATGTTGTTGAGCTCTAAGACTGCATCGGTGATAGAGTCTATGTCGGTATCTATGAGATCACCTGTGATGAAAACGATATCAGGTGTGAGTGAGTTGATCGTGGATACTGAGTGTTTGACAAAATCCCTATCTATCAATCCTCCTATATGTAAATCACTTATCTGAACTATGGAGAAGTCAAATAGCTTCGCCTTGACTACTTTGATGATAGGCTCTTTGCTTCCCTCGTATGCACCTATAGATATATATGCTGTAGAGAGTGCCATCAATGCACCATCACCACTCTGTTTGATAAATCTTCTCTTGGAGGCATCTACTCCTTTGATACTTCGATGAAAGAGATGTAGGATCTCATGAACGATGATGTAGAGTAGCAGTACAAATGTAACACCTATGGACATAGAGAAGAGATAGTATAGTCCATTTGGCAATATATCGCTATATCTATCTACCACATATAGTATGTTACATATAAAGTTGATGATGATAAATGCAGTGAAGATCCTCTTTACAGTTTCGCTTATAAGTAGATTTTTGATGACTCTTCTATGATATAATAGGTGTATAGATGCAAATAGTATGAGAAGTATGATGAAAAGTATATATATCTTCATACTCTATCCCTCAGCACAAATCTACCTAGTTTTCTATCCTTACTGATGTCGCTATGGTCACATATGATACCATTCATAGATATAAATATTCCGCTATCTTGTGTGGAAGAGATATATCCATATGTTGATGCGAAATTGGCGGTCGCTTCTATGGGGTCTATGGAGTATGGCACCATAGTACCTGTGAGTATGATGGTTCTGCTTAGTGAAGCATCTGCCAAATATTTGGCTGTTGTATCCATGGTATCAGTGCCATGGATGATGATGATCTTTTGATGTTTTGCTAGATTTATAGTGGCTAGTAGTAGCATTCTATCACTCTCGTCTATATCTAAACTATCTTTGCCTATGATAGAGACTACTTCAAAATCACAAAGCCATTTCTGTGCTATCTCTTTGGGAGCTTTGGAAGTAGTATCTACTTCAAGGCGACCATTGATGGGATCGTATATCTTGCCAAATGTCCCACCTGTATCTATGATCAAGATACCTTGCATGGCTACTTAAGCTTCCTGTTTCTAGCTGCGAGTATAGATAGCACCAATAGTCCAGCTATAGAGTACCAAGCCCACATAGGGAACGGTATAGGATCGCCTGCTGCATATGAGTGTAGTCCAGATAGATAATAGTTGACACCAAAGTATGTCATGAGTACAGAACTATATGCCCATATAGATGCTAGATTGAAGATATATATGGATTTGAGCTTAGGTATAAATCTCAAGTGAAGTACTGTAGCGTATATGAGTATAGTCACGGCTGCCCAAGTCTCTTTGGGATCCCAGCCCCAATATCTACCCCAACTCTCATTTGCCCATACACCACCGAGGAAGTTGCCTACAGTCAAAAGCATGAGACCTATGATGAGACTCATCTCTGCTAGATTTGTCAACTCTTTGATGGATCTGTCTATGTTCTCTTTGCCTTTGCCTCGTATGATAAACAGTATCAATACAAAGAGCGAAAGTATAGAGCCTAGACCCAAAAAGCCATCACCAGAGATGATAGTAGCGACATGTATCATAAGCCAATATGATTTGAGTACTGGTACTAGATTGGTGATCTCTGGATTGATGAAGTTCATGTGAGCTACACCCATAGTGATACCTGCAAGTAAGGCAGAACCAGCTAGGGCAAATGGCGAATTTTTTGCTAGCACCAATCCAGCTACTACCGTGGCGGCAGCTATGAAGACTATGGATTCGTAAGCATTACTCCAAGGGGCATGACCAGAGATATACCATCTGATACCCATACCTGTGACATGTATCACAAAACCTAAAATCATAATACCCCAAGATATTCTCATCACCCATTTCATATCAAACTTAGGCTTGACTACATTGGCAAAAGCAAACAAAAGGAGCCCAAGACCAAGGAACAAGTAGAGTGGCACAAGCTTGCTAAAGAGTCCTAAGTTGTTGTATTTGATCTCCATATCTACATGGTCATCGCTAGGTATGACTGCACCACCATAAAATTTCTGATATTTTGCTATGACATCTAGTGCCTCATCAGCCTTCTTCCAATTGCCACTTTTGATCCCCTCATCTATACTCTGAAAGTAGCTTAGGGTGATGAGCTGCACCATTTGACTCTCTTTTCCTGGGAAACTCTTGATCGCTTCTACTGGTGATAACCATTTGTTGTTTTTGTCTTTTGGCTTTGGATAAATGTTTAGTAGACTACCTGTATAGACCATATAGGCTACATTGATCCTCTCATCTATTTTGATAAGCTCTTTATCATATTGATTTTTCTCCAATGGCTTCTTGCGTGCAGCTACAGTGACATCTTGATATAATTTATAGCCATTATCTTTTTTGGTGAAGAAGTCTGAGAATTTTGCATATTTTGCATCTTTTGGTAGACCTAGTTTGAGTGCTATCTTTGGATGACCTATCTTGATCATGGCAATCTCTTGATATATGTCTGGCTTGGTTGTCATGCCCAATATGATCTGATCATGCGTGAGTCCAAGTATGGATGATTTGCCAGAGAGTTTCGATACCACTTCTTGGGCTAGTGTGTCTATAGGCTTCATACGCCCTTGGTGATCCTGCATGACCAAATGACCAAACTTCTCTGCATGATCTTTGTCATATTTAGTGATCAGCTCTTTGACTTTGGCATCTACCGTAACAGTGGCAGAGTGGAGTGGTGAGCTAGCCAAAAATAGTGCCACTACAGCTACTATAGCGGAACTTTGATTTTGATATTTTCTAGCACCTTTTAGAAGCTTTTGAAATCTACCATTTTTTAAAAATAGTGACCATATCATACCTATAGCAAGCAGCAAGTAGCCTATATATGTAGGTAGTGTGCCTGGGTCATGGTTGACAGATAGTATCGTACCTTTCTCATCCATATCATACGATGATTGGAAAAATCTATAGTTTCTGTGATCCAATACATGGTTCATATAGATACGAAATGGTTGCTCTATATTTTGCTCTTTGTCTATCAAGACTACATCACTAGCATATGACGATGGGGTCATAGAGCCTGGATATCTCTCTAAGTCAAACTTGACAAGCTTGATAGCAAATGGTAATTTGATCACTTTTGCACCATATGTAGCCGCCACTTCTATACCACCTACTTCGGTTTTGATAGGCTTACCTACTACACCTTTGTAGCCCAACAATTCTATGATTTTACTGCTATCTTTGAGACTTATTTTCAATTTGATCAACTCTGGTTTCCCACTCATAGACTTCAATCCATTGGATTTATAATCTACTTTACCTTTCTCGTGAATGGATTTCAAGACTACTGCTGATTTGCCAAATCTATAGAGATGTCGCCTCTCCAATTTATTGATACCAGCCTTTAGCTCTCCTTGACTCTTGTCATCCATCTTGAGATAGCTCATATCATACGATGTCTTTACCGATAGTGTTCCATTGTTATCAGATACTTCAAATATAGGTTTATTACTCTGCATGCTTTTGTCGTAAGATAGTATGAAGTTGCCCGCATCATAGCTCTCGCCTTTTGATATAGGGACTATCTTGCCTCTAGCATTTCCACCTACTAGCTTGAACTCTAGTATCTTTTTGCCATTTGGGTCATCTACTATGGCTCTCTCTGCGTTTGGTTTGTAGTCCACTAGCTCTACTCGTACTTTCTTGTTGCCTATAGTAAAAGTCTCACTGATGTGGTTTTTAGTCATTGACGATAGATATAACTTCTTTTCGTAACTTTTTGTAGTCTCACCATCTGTCAACGATAGATTGAGCATCTGCACATCAGATACCATAGTGTCGCTACTCTGACCCTCTCTGATGTGCATGATCCCCTCGTAGCCTACAAATCTAGTAAGTATAGCACCTATAGCGATAACCAAAAATGATATATGGAAGATAAAGACAGGGAGTTTGTTTTTGTATGATTTGAATCTGATGATATTGTAGACAAGCGTAGCTATGAAGTAGAAGAGAAATAGTTCAAACCACTTGGCATTATAGACCAATGACTTGGCAGTCTGCGTCCCATAATCATTTTCTATGAAGGTCGCCACACCTAGCGTAATACCAAAAATAAAGAGCAACGATACAGCCACCTTCATGGAGAATATACTTTTTAACATACTGAATACCACCTAATAAATAACACATGAA
>WFMX01000007.1 GCA_015488875.1 Campylobacterota bacterium
GAGCCATGTCCAGGGAAGTGTTTGAGCGAAGTAAGTATGTGATACTTGTGCATACTATTTATGAAGAGTGAAGCATAGTGAGCCACCTTTTTTGGGTCACTTCCAAATGATCTACCTAGTCCATGTATGACATGGTTTTTTGGATTGATATCCAAATCCACCACAGGTGCCAAGTCGTAGTTGAGACCTACACTTTTCAGCTCTTTTGCCATACTATCATAGTGAGCTATGATCTGTTTATCTTTGTGTTTGGATATATCTGATGCCTTTAGAAACTTACCATAAAAGCCATACTTTGACTTAAGTCTCTGCACTCTACCGCCCTCTTGATCTATGGCTATGAGTAGCTTACCATCTCTACTGCAAGCCTTTAGCTCTTTTGTGAGTTGTGCCAACTGTCTTTTATTTGCTATATTTTTAGGCTTACTCTTATCTGTGGGATTAAAGTCAAAGAGTATGACTCCTGCTAGATTGTATCTCTTGATATCTCTACATATTTGACTATTTGGCTTTGCTGAAGTACCATAGAAGCCTACCATTAGCATACTGCCTATCATCTGTTCAGTTATAGCCCTACTATTTGCATATAGTTGAGAGCTAGATAGCAGTATAGCTATCATTGTAAATATTTTCATCATCATTTTATTCCTTGAATTTTGATAATTATATAATAAGCAGATAGAGATATGTATTAATTGTATACAATTCAAGCTTTATTTTCATAAAATGAGACTCTCGTAAGGAGCATAGTGACTCCATATGACGATTGAGAGCATTCAAATAGGAGCAAAAGGCTAGCAAGATGAGTAGTTTTATTTTTGGGAGGTTCCTAAATACTTTTATGATATAATAACCATAAAATCTGAGCTGCCATGATCGCAGTTTGAGACAAAAGTATTTAGGAGAGAGAGCATAATGACCATTACGATGCTTTATAGCAAGATACATAGAGCTACAGTGACTGATGCAAATCTGAACTATGTAGGCTCTATCACCATAGATAGGGATCTGATGGATGCCGCATCTATGAGAGTAGGACAGAAGATAGATATAGTAGATATCAACAACGGTGAGAGGTTTTCTACCTACATCATAGCAGGGGAGAGGGGCAAAAAAGAGATGTGTCTCAATGGAGCCGCAGCTCGCAAAGTGCATATAGGAGACAAGATCATAGTGATAGCTTATGCTTCTATGACCCAAGAGGAAGCTGATAGCTATCAGCCAAAAATAGTGATACTCAATGACGACAACTCTATAGCACAATCGTTTGAGGGTCTAGAGTAGATGAAAGGTTCAATATGTTTGAAGGGTTAAATCTAGGAGATATGAGCAAGATGCTCGAAGAAGTGCAAGCCAAAGCCAAAGAGGTGCAAGAACAGTCCAAAAATGTAGAGTTCACTGCAAAAACAGGTGGTGGACTCATATCTCTTACTGCCAATGGCTTGGGCGAAGTGATAGATTTGGATATAGATGATTCTCTGATGGAAGATAAAGAGTCATTGCAAATACTACTTATATCCGCTATGAATGACATATCCAAACTAGTAGAAGACAATAAAAAGTCACAAGCTATGGGTATGATGGGCGGTATGAACCCATTTGGTGGCTGATATGGAAGAGCTTCTTCTGGCTATAGAAAATGACAACCTTGTCAAGATGAGATCTATACTAGATAGCGGTATAGATATCACAAAGCCTGTCATCATAGGCGAAGAGTATGAGCTAGATGAGCCTGATGAGATCGGTATACTCTTTTATGCTATCAGAAACTATGCTAGCCTCGATTCTATAGAGCTACTACTAGAGCATGGACTAGATATCAAAGATGGTGATGAGCATGATATATCTACACTAGATACCGCTATCAAGTTCAAGCGACACGATATCATAGAGCTATGCTTGTCCAAGGGGATAGATATCAATAGTAGTCAACGAAAGAGCGGTATCACCCCTATGATGCTAGCATCATGCTTCAGTAGCATAGATACTGCTCAGCTACTGCTAGACCATGGAGCAGACATAAACGCCAAAGACAACTACGGTATGACCCCCAAAGATTACGCAAGAAAACTAGGTCAAAAAAAGATGCAAGAGTTTCTAGAGCAAAACGGTGGTGAGTTTTCGGTATATCAAGATAGATAGAAAGGATATGAAATGTATAATCGTACTGTTTTTTTACTGCTAATATATATCGTTACTACGCTCAGTCTCCAAGCTAATGTAGTATGCAAGAGACCCAAGATGATATCTGACATCAGAGTGACAAACTCACTCAATGACATGATAGGGATAGCAGACATCAAGAGAAATCTAACCTCACTCAATAGTCTATGTATAGATTTGCTAGAGTTTCGAGAGGGTAGATATAGATGGCAGATGCTACTAGTCACTCATCCCAAAGTACCCAAAGGGGCATTTTGGTTTCTACCACATGACAATGAAAACTCCGCATTCGACTCCGCTATATATGCTACCAAAAAATATGGTGGAGGGTTTTTGGCTGTTGTATCAGGCGGTAGCAGATACTTCAACGGACAAGACCCAAACAGAAACTTCGGAGATACGCCATCTGTAGCCAAACACTGTAGCAAACAAAATGCTCCAGCCCCCAAATATGGCAAGATGGTATTTGATATCATAGATACTTACCGTAGGGGTGATATGCCATATCTAGCACTTCACAACAATACAAATGGAGGCGGTATATCCATACTCAAATCAACAAAAAATGTCCACTCTTACCCAGCCCACAAAACTATAAAAGATGGTGCTGGACTACAGGATGAAGATAACCTAGTCTATATAGCAGGCAGAGACGAAAAACCAAATAGTCATAAGCTAAAGAGATTATTGGGCAGTGGTCTAAATGTGAGATATGAGATAGTCAACACACAGACGAACGACTGCTCACTCTCCAACTATGTCATACTCAACCACCATACAGAAAAGTACTACAATATAGAGGCACAACATGAACTGTATCTTATACACATCT
>WFMX01000008.1 GCA_015488875.1 Campylobacterota bacterium
GATGATATATGGCTCTAGTCTACTGCCAAATGCGACTTTGACTCTATACTTGATTTTTTGTTTGGGCTTTTTGTGAGCATATATATCTGCAAGTACTTTTTGAAATTTTTGCTCTATGTGTATATTGGATATAGATATGTTGTCTATTCTGCCTATAAGCAGATAATCATTATCTTTTTTGTATTGATATGAGATGTCTATGGAGCCTTTCAGTATGATATACTCTCCTCTATCTGGATATTTGTCTCGGAGGTCGTACCTATCTACTCCTGCATCTATGGCATAGAGCCTAGATGACATATTGGTCTCTCTGTCTAGTTCATCATGGATATACTCGATCTCTTGTTTTGTCATCTTCTGTTTTGAATTCTTGTATATCTCTTTTTGTGTAGCTAGCTTCTTCTCTATGCTCTCTATATGTTTCCGATACATTGAGCTGTTGACCTCTAGGACTATATAGGCATCTCGTGGTACGCTATAGCCACTATCTGGAGTATACCTATCTAGATCAAAGCCTAGCTCTTCGAGCTTGTGATTGTCTAACCAATCTGGAGATCTATAGTAGTAGTTTTTATAATAACCTTTTTTGTCATAAGCTCTCCAGTCCAAACGGAAAAATTGTCTCTTATTGTGTTCGTACTTTCCTTCTCTATAGAGTCTTGTGCGTGAAAGTGGCAACTCTCTCTGTGTCAAAGTCACTATGCTGTCTGCACTGCTTGTTCTGTTGTCATATACTCTATATAGTATCAACAGATTGACTACTATCACTAACACAAAAGAGAAGATAAAGAGGTGTTTTGGCTCTAGCTTGACAAATTTTTTCATGCTCTCTCTCCTTTGGCTTTGATGTTTTTGAGTAGGATCAAAAAGAGTATAGAGGTGATGCCTATGGTGAGAAAAAATAGATATTTTGGCATCAAATCCCACCACCAATCATAAAATTTCGTATAGAGAAATAGTACAAAAAATGTATTGCCTGTGTTGACAACCTCTGCATGACTCTTTCGTATCCCAAACCATATAGATAGACCAGCAGCGACAAATCCCACGATTTGGTATAGCACCTCTATCTTGTTTGTAGATATAGAGAGGTAGCTAGCACTCCCCCAATTGGAGAGTATCAATACAGGCAGAAAAAATATAATCATAGCAAAGACTCTATAGATAGGATCAAATCCATCATATCTTTTGTGTACAAAAAGTGCTGGCACGATGAAAAGTATCAGTGATGGCAAAAAGAAGTTTTCAGGTCTATACCCAAAGCCTATCCAGTACATACCATTCATTGTACCCATCTCGGCAGAGATAAATGATGCCAGAGTAATGATAGCAAACGAGAGTACCACTCTAGTGTTTGTAGCATATGCCAGCAAAAATGGGAGTAGAGATATGACAAATAGTGCATTTGGCGATGGCGTGATACTAAATATATCTCCAAGTATAGAGATATCTAGCACAAAAGCCACGATGCTCAATGATGCTGCTATCTTAGTAAAATACCCACTCCTATCTCTCTGATATACTATCGTAGTGACAGCAAGAAGCAGGAGAGGGGTGATGGTCAATATACCTATCTGAAGATATAGCGAAAAGTAGTTCCAAAATTGATAAAAGAAGAAAAAGAGGCTAGACGATAGAGCCAAAGCACCCAAAAATGAGCTGACCTTCATACCTAGACTTAGCTGTTTGTCTTTGTGAGTTTTGTTGATGTCAAATTGTTGGGATATGCTCTCTATGAGTTTGGCATGGTAGCTAGATATGGAGTCATATTGTATCTTGTCTAAAGATACGATACCCTCCTCTTTGAGGGTAGACAACTCTTCAGCAAATGCCTCTACGCGGTCTACTCTCTTTTGTGCGTCACTGCTAGAGCTATACATCACGAACCTCCAAGTTTATTGATTGTGATTATAACATGTTTTGAATATAATAAATTCATCATAACTATAACTTCACAAATATATAAATAAAATCAATTTTACTTATTTTATATTTTTTGTTATAATATGAAAAATTATAAAGGTTATAACTATGATTAATAGATTACCGTGGTGGATGGGTGGCATATTGTTATCTGGTCTACTTCTACTAACTTTTTCTGTATATGGGGCAGATAGACCATTGGGGGCTTCTACCTATGTACCTTATATGGCTGGTCTTATTTTTGATTTGGACCCTGAAAAATATAGCTACCTAAAGAGCATAAAATTTGCTGGAGCTTGGGAGGGTGTATTGTTGATCGGTGCATTTGTAGGTGGATTTATCACATCTGTATTTATCACTAAGAGTTTTAGATTTTCTATTATCCCTACAGGGTGGAAAAAATATAAAAACAACTCTGTACTCTCTCGTCTAATATGGAGTTTTATATCAGGCTTTATGATGATTATAGGAGCTAGACTTGCTGGTGGCTGTACAAGTGGGCACTTTATGTCTGGAATGAGTCAACTAGCTATCTCATCTATGATATTTGGTACAGTAGTGATGCTAGCTCTTGTTGTTACAGGTAGACTATTTTATAATGCTAAGGAGACAGAGTCATGAATATCCTAGAGAGTATGTTTGATACAGTTATATCGGAGCCTCATGGCTCATTGGCTCTTATATTTCTCATAGGAGTAGTATTTGGTGGAATTATCCAATATACTCGTGTAGATAAATTTGAAAAAATAGCAGGTTTTGCAATGCTCAAAGATACCATAGTTCCTAAGATGCTATTTTTAACCGTGGGTATTACCTCTATAGGATTATACTTTATGGTAGAAGCTGGCTGGGCAAATTGGCATATCAAGCCAGTGATGCTAATGGGGCTAATAGTAGGTGGCATTCTATTTGGTGCTTCTATGGCAATATTTGGAAAATGTCCAGGTACTGGACCAGTCTCTGTGGCAGAGGGCAGGATAGATGTATTAGTAGGGGCGATAGGTGGTCTCTTTGGTGGATTGGTCTTTACTCTGTATTTTGATGATTTTTTCAAACCTCTAATGGGTAGCAATATGGGCAAGATAACTCTACCAGAACTATTTGCAGGTCATGAGCAGTTAGTTGTATTGATATTTGGTATCACTGTAACTCTTATATCTATCCTCATACCCAAAAGAGAGTTTTTTGATGAAGCTGACCTAAGTCAACTACCAGATGAGGCTAGACCAGATAGAAAGTAAAAAAAGATCTATTATGAGCCTAGCCCTGAGGCCCCAAACTCATACTAAATATAGGTAGAAGCATAGCAGCTACTATCACGCCTACGATAGCACCGATGAGTAGCATCATAAATGGCTCTAGTAGGCTCAGTAACATCTTCAATCTATCTTCGTTCTCATCTTGATATAGTTGAGATATATTACCCAATATATTTGCTACTTCGCTTGACTCTTCTCCTAATGCTAATGCTTGCATGAAGTTTCTCTTGGGCTTGACACCCTTGGAAAGTTGTAGCCCTGTCGACAGCTTGTTGCCTTCTAGTACTTTGTCGGCTGCATTCTCAAACAACTCTCTAAAGGCAGTATTGTTAAATGTAGTAGCTCCTAGTTGCACACTCTGGGCATACGAGACCCCAGAACTCAACATCAAGGAGAGGATATAGCTAAACCTACCCAATTCGTAGTTTTGTATAAGTGAGCCTATGATAGGTAGCTTTAGCATGATTTTATCCATACTCTTTTTAAACACATGGCTCTTTTTTGCTGCCACTTTGAAAAACACTATCGTCAGTACGAAACCTAGCAATATCGCTACATAATGGGCTATCAAAAAGTCACTAGCCCCCAATACCACTTGCGTAATGCCAGGTAGTTCTTGACCTGTGTCTTTGAAGATATTGGTGATCTTGGGGACGACAAAAGCGATGAGGAAGCCACTCATGGATATCGCTACTATGAGTATAAATAGAGGATAAGCCATGGCGTTACCCACCTGCTTTTTGATCCTGCTTTGTGCGGAAAAGAAGTTGCCCATATTGGTCAGAACTTCTACTATCTTGCCACTCTGTGAAGCTATGTTGATACTCTGCAAAAAGAAGTCTGGCATATAGTATACTTTTTGGTTGGCTAGGGCGTTGTAGAGTGACTTGCCCTCCTCTATCATACTCTTGATAGAGCTGAGAAATTCACTATATCTCTTTTCGTCTCTATGTTGGTTTTCTAGCAATTTGATGGCTGTGACTACTGTCATTCCTGAGTTGAGATATGATGATAACTCTCTAGCGAAGTTGCTCAGTAGAGGACCTGACATTTGTCGTTTGGAGAATGCTTCTAACGATAGGCTCTTTGCCTCCTCTATCTTCTCATAGTATATAGATTGTGTGCGAAGTTTTTGCTTGGCTTCTTGTATAGAGTTTGCAGTGATTGTCCCTTTGGCACTATTGCCTGACTGATCGACCCCTTTGTATTTAAAAAGCATAATACTCCTCATCTGTAGTAATTTTGTATATATTATATCTTTTTTATTTTAGAGATTGGATATCAAAATCTTCACTATTTCTCAAAATTTTGATAGAATAAGCCTCATGAAACAAGAAACAAAAACAAAAATAGCAAAAATCGGCAAAATAATATTGGGTCTCATAGGATTTATAGTATGGATAGACATCATCTTGACCATAGCATCATCGCCTGCACCATTCATAGAGCAAGCGCCATACTGCATGATAAGCACTATGATAATCTCTGGCATATTGACTGGACTCTTTAAGGGCATAGAGTATTGGAGTGCAGAGTCGCAGTGACTAATTTTTGGCTATAAAAGATGAACTACTGATACACTATGATAAATCATAAGCTATTTTATTGTCATTGATACGCCATTTTATCCACTTTTGTGCTACAATGCGAAAAATAAACTAGAAATGGTATAGAGAATGAAAAATTTAATCATAGTAGAGTCACCAGCAAAAGGGCGAACTATCAACAATTTCCTCGGGAAGGATTATAAGGTAGTAGCTTCCAAAGGACACATAAGGGATCTTCCAAAAAGTAGTTTTGGTATCACCATAGATGAGAATGGGGAGTTCGTACCTAAATACTCTATACCTAGAGATGCTAGTGCCACGGTCAAAGAGCTGAAGAAGCTGGCAAAATCGGCAGAGACCATATATATCGCGACCGATGAGGATCGTGAGGGGGAGGCTATAGGATATCATATAGCTATGGCTATAGGCAAAGACCCAGAGATGTTGCCTCGTATCGTTTTTCATGAGATCACCAAGAGTGCCATACAGCACGCACTTGAAAATCCTAGAAAACTAGATATGAACAACATAAATGCCCAGCAGACTAGACGGCTACTAGATAGAATAGTAGGATATAAGCTATCTCCACTCCTAGGCAGCAAGATACAAAAAGGGCTATCAGCAGGAAGAGTGCAGAGTTCATCACTCAAGATAGTCATAGATAGAGAGCGAGAGATAAGGGCTTTCAAGCCTGTAGAGTTCTGGACTATCGACGCACTATTTCAGAAAAATATAGATGCCTCTATATATGAGTTTGATGGACTAAAGATAGACAAACTTACCATAGCCAACGAAGCTATGGCAGAGAAGATAGTCACATCCGCAAAGGGCGAGAGCTTTGTAGTAGCATCTATAGACAAGAGCAAGAGAAAGACGAGACCGTCAGCACCATTTATGACATCTACTCTACAGCAGAGTGCGTCTACACAGCTAGGCTTTTCTCCGAAAAAGACGATGATGCTAGCTCAAAAACTCTACGAGGGGGTCAAGACAGACCAAGGCACGATGGGTGTCATCACATACATGAGGACAGATAGTCTCAACCTAGCTTCAGAGGCGATATTTGCTGCGAGAGACTACATCAAAGCGGAGTATGGAGAGAAGTATCTACCAGAAAAACCAAAAAACTATGTCACCAAAGCAAAATCAGCACAAGAGGCTCACGAGGCTATTCGTCCTACTATGATAGAGTTCTCACCCAAGATAGCAGCGGATTATCTAGGTGGAGATGAGCTGAAGCTATATAGACTTATATACAACCGTTTTCTTGCCTGTCAAATGGTCGATGCTCAGTTTGAGTCACAAACCATACTATTTCAGGGTGACAAGAGTACATTCAAGGCAAGTGGCAGAAAGCTCCTATTTGATGGTTTCTACAGAGTGACAGGCTACAATGAAAAGGATAAACTCCTCCCAGACTTGGAGCAGGGTCTTGCTGTATCATTGGACGATATCAAGTCGGAGCAACACTTCACAGAGCCACCACCACGATACAATGAAGCTAGCCTCATCAAAAAGCTAGAGTCTATGGGGATAGGCAGACCGAGTACATATGCACCCACTATCACTATACTTCAGACTAGAAAGTACATAGAGATGCAGAAGAAACGGATACACCCTACAGAGATAGCATTCACTGTCATAGAGCTACTTGAAGAGCATTTCGCAGAGATAGTAGATAGTAGCTTCACCTCCAATATGGAAGAGACACTAGACAAAGTAGGAGATGGCAAGGCAAATTGGCAGAAAGTATTGAGTGACTTCTACGAGCCATTTATGCAAAAGATAGAGAAGGGCAAACAAGATATCAAAAGCCTAAAGGTAGCCATACCTACAGGTGAGATGTGTCCTAAGTGTGAGAGTGAGCTTCTACTTAGGAAAGGTCGATATGGAGAGTTTATAGCTTGTAGCAACTTCCCAAAGTGCAAATATACCAAAAATGTCAATGGAGAAGAGCCAGAAGAGCCAGAAGAGAGTGATGAAGTGTGTGAAAAGTGTGGCTCTCCTATGGTGATAAAGCAGAGCAAAAGAGGTAAATTCCTAGCCTGTTCATCATACCCCAAGTGCAAAAATGCCAAGTCCCTCACGCCAGTGAAAGAGATAACTGTACCTTGTCCAGAGTGTGGAGGCAAACTCCAAGAGAGAGAGGGTAGGAGAGGCAAATTCTTTGGCTGTATCAACTACCCTAAGTGCAAATTTATAGCCAACTTCGAGCCAGTAGACAAGAGATGTCCAGAGTGTGACTACCTGATGGGCAAAAAGAGTCTCAAAAGCGGAGATGTCTACGAGTGCTATAAGTGCAAACACAAAGTGAGCGTAGAGTAGTCAGATAAAGATAAGTCTCCTCTCAGATACTCACCACAAGATTGGTATGGGTCTGTTGATAATGATATGCGTAACGGAGTGGAGTGAATCGTTGTCATCTGACCTCGGCTCCCAAATAAACATCAGGAGAGAACAATGGCATACGAGAGAGGACTGCTCAAACAGTTTGGCAATGAAGCTGAAACTATAGGAACTAAATACTTAGAGGATCTAGGGTACCAGATCATAGAGAGAAATTTCTATGCCAAAAAATTGGGAGAGATAGATATCATAGCATCGAGGGATGGAGTACTCCACTTCGTAGAGGTCAAGAGTGCCAATGCCGACTTCGACCCTGTATATAATTTGACACCAAAAAAGCTAAGACGAGTCATAAACTCAACTCACTACTATCTAAAATCAAAAAATTTAGATGTAGAGTTCTGCATAGACGCACTCATCATTAGACAAGGCTCTGTAGAATTGATAGAAAATGTGACGCTTTGAATGAAAGCGATGAGACAAAAATATCAGAGATAAGAGAGATGAGGACTGGAGGTTTATGATGGATGAAACTTTTGACAGATGGAATGAAACCAAAAAACGACTTGATAGGCTAGAAAAAGACATCAATATCAAAGAGGGTAATATATATTTAACCTCTGTTGGTAAAAATATTGGTAATGAAAGTTACGGTAAGGGTAGTATATTTTTGAGACCTGTCTTGGTTTTAAAAAAGTTGGGACATAACTATTTTGTCGGTATTCCTCTTACATCGAAAAAGAAAGTGGGTAGCTATTTTTTTGAATTTTCTTATAA
>WFMX01000009.1 GCA_015488875.1 Campylobacterota bacterium
AGAAGTATAATTAAATTATATTAAAATAATATATATTTTACTATAAGACCCGAATTAAGCACAATAAATAAAATCAAAGTTTAAAAAGTTATCAAAAACAGGTTATTCTGCCCAAAAAGTCAAGACAATACTAAAAATAACTATTCTGTGACAATCCACTGTTATAATACCTATTGATTGCTGATGCTATATACCTTATCGGAAGTGCTATTTCAACTCCATAAAATCATGATACAAATTGCACGAAACAGTGCTTAAATTGAAGTCATACTGCCGATAAAGTATAGATAATGACACATTTTGCAAAATGTGTAACATTAGTTATTATTTAAATGACAATAATAGAGTTGACAAAAATTGTATTCGTTATATGGGTGTAATCTATCAAGAAAAGGAGGGTTGCCAAATGGCTTTCATAAGTATAATATTCTCTCTTCTTCTTTTGGTAGATATTGTATGGGCAGATGAGAATGGAAAGCTCAAAAAATATCTCGACAATAGCGAGAAGTCTATACAATTTCATTTTTCTAATCATCATTCCGACATGGAGGCAAACAAAACACTACGAAATCAACGGACACTATGGAAGTCACTTTATGGTCTCGAACTAGAGGGCAAATATGAGGAGTATAGCAATCGTAATTTCGTGACCAATGACAACCAAGAGTATGCAACTAGAGATTATGTGGACTATCAATACAGTCTCAAACTCAATCTAGCCTTATTTAAAGATGGACTCTACGAATCTTACACTAAATATAAACTTGAATCTAAAAAAGATAGAGTATTTGAGAGTATGGAGATCCATGCTCTTCTGCAGAGTCGCCGAAGTAGTATGTCTCTATTTTTCAAAGAGTTGCAAGCGGAGGTGAATTATCGTTACTATAAATCACTGCACAAACTATATAAAGAACAGATGCGACACTTCAAGGATAGCTACGACCATAGAGTATTAGAGCATTATAAATACAGTCGTCTAAAGATGAAAGCTGCACGATATCAAAAATATGCTGATATATATAAAAAACATCGAAAAATACCTATCACCAATGAAATATATGAATTATTAAAAACTATTGATAGTATCACTCTGATACCTTTAGATAGACTGCTTAAATATGCCCAAAAACATAGCACACTTCTCAATATAAAAGAGGCGAAGATAGAGCTATTAAATGCAGATAAGAGTTATCTCGACAGACTAGAGCTTGATCTATATGCCAAGCGATCAGCTACTGATGAGATAGGGAGATATGATGCTGTTGGTATGGAGCTGAAACTTCCACTCACTATGGAGAGATCACAAGAAGAGAAGATAGATAGGCTCAAGGCAAAATCACAACAAGCTATATTGGGGGAGTCAAAAAAGATCTTGATGCTAAAAGTGAGTACACTATATAATGAGTTCAAAGATATACAACAAATGATAAATGCTGATAAAGAGGATATGAAATTTTATAAAGAGCAGATTGAAGACTTCAAGGAGTTGCAACGAGGAATGAGTAGTGGCATTACAATAAATCCGAGTATAGAGATACTACTTATAAAAGAGAAGATTTTGAAAAATAGGTATAATATATTGCAAAAACGGATGAAATTAATAGCTCTGTTTTATGAACTTCTCTATAGTGCCAATATTTCAAATAGTTCAAAATTGATTGAGGGTTCATCATGAAATTTGAACCAAATGATATGAGAAAAAGCCATAGAATCCATATCCAATTAGAGGTGATAATAGATCACAAAAAATATAATGTTCCAAACTGGTCAGCCATAGGGCTTCGTATAGACAAAATAGAAGGATTATCAATAGGAGATGAGATTGGTATCTCTTTGGTTCTTCCCGTAAAAGAATCGGCCATTATATTATATGCCAAAATAGAGGTGAAGTATGTATCTGATGAGTATTGTGGTGCAGAATTTGTCTCATTGAGCGATAAAAATAAGCGAATCTTGAGACATTATGCTACACTCGCTATAGAGGGCAATTTAGATCACATAGATGATCTCTCAAGTGATATATTCATGACAAATATAGAGACTCCCATCAAAGAGCCTATAGTTTTGACCGATATAGAGAGCGTGGAGGTACACAGAGAGTTTATCAAAAAGTTGCTCTATTATCTTCTTTTTGCCGCCATATTTGCATTGTTTGTATTTTATACACTAATCTATCACTATGTTATCATAGAAGATGAAAATGGCATTGTAGCAGGAAATACGATCAATTACAAAGCACCATACAATGGATCTATTCGCCTACTCCATGTCAAACAAGAACAGAAAATCAAGAGTGGTCAACTACTTTTCGAAATGGATTCTTCTAGTTTCAAAGAGACTAGAGAGAATCTAAAAAAAGAGAAAAAAGCTCTCCTAAGAAGAGTAAAGAAACGCAAAAAATTCTATGAAAAACTCCAAGAGAGATACAAAAATAAAAGCCTTATCATAGATAGGTTATCCAAACAGACATTGAGTGATTTTAAAGATGAACATAAAGAACAAAATAGTAATTACAAGAGGGCAAAAATACTCTATGAAAAGCACCTATTGACTTATGTAAAATTTCTAGATATTCAAAGTAAGTATAGAAAATTTATGCATAGCTATGGAGAGCAAAAAGCGAAAAATTATACAAGCAAAGAGAAGCTTCTCGCACAACAGGGACTCCTCAAGATACAAGATCAAATGATAGCAATAGACAAATCCATACATACTATCAATGATGCTATACAAAAAAATAGTCTTGAAATCCTTGAGATACAACAAAATATAGATAGATCTTTTGTTACCGCTCGTCATGATGGAGTAGTCCATGATATTATGCACAAAAGTGGTGAAATGGTAAAATTCTCTGACGATATACTCGTAGAAGAGACAAAGGCTAAGCCCTATATCATCACAAAGATATCAGAAGAGAAGGTGACAAAGATACATATAGGCGAGAGAGTATTACTCCATTATAGTAGAGATGATAGTGACTTTTCAGGACGAATATCTGCTTTGGGAGATATGCAAAATAACATTATATTAAATCGTTCTAGTAGCGATGTGATCGTAAAAATAGAGATTGATGACGATAGGGACGACCTAAGACTGAATGAGTACATCAAAGTATACTTCGTAAACGATTCTAAGTTATCTAAGGATATCTTAGACTTCTTCCCTATGGGAGCCATAGTATTATGATGAAGAGATTTGACAAAAAAACAGCCTATCGCTCTTTTATCGAACCTGCACTATTGTATCTAGGAGTTGCTTATATTCTCTCTTTTATCTCTTTGCACTTTGGACATATAGAGAGACATACTCTTATCGCCCTTGCATTGATAGGAACTTGGAGATACTCTTTTATGTTTCTCAACTATATCCGTGCATTTATATATGCCTTTTTTACCTATCCGAGCTATTTGAAACGAATAGAAGAGCTAGCAGAAGAGAGGCGTTATCCAAAACATATCTATTTTGTCATTCCCTCCTACAAAGAAGACCCTTGGGTAAGTGTAGAAGTTTTCCAGTCACTACTAGCAGACATCAATACACTAGATGATTGTCATGCTACCTTGATAGTCTCCACGGGGAGTGATTTTGATGATCAAGTGATACGGACTATCTACGAATCGCACCCATCAAGAGAGCAATCTACACTCATACTACAAAGGCAAGGCAATGGGAAGAGGATCGCTATGGGTCATGCACTTAGAGTGCTATCTAGAGAGTACAATAATAATCCAGAAGAGGAGAGTATCACATTTTTTATGGATGGGGATACATATCTCCCTCTAGGTACACTCAAAAAGACACTACCTATCTTTGCCATAGAGCCAAAACTAGGAGCTGTGACGACCAATGAGGTCGCCTATATCAACTCTAAGTCCAAAATGTACAAAGACTGGTTTAATCTCAAATTTGCCCAAAGACACATACTCTTCCAATCCCAAGCTATATCAAAAAGAGTCTTGACACTCACTGGTCGCTTTTCTGTATTTCGCACTCCTATAATAGTAACAGAGGATTTTATCTCCAATATCGAAAATGATATCATCGTCGATCCATCTTATGGAAAGTTTCGTTTCTTGATGGGTGATGACAAAAGCTCTTGGTATATTCTGATGCGTAACGGATGGGAGATGCTCTATCTGCCTGATGTGCTTGTATATAGCCTAGAGAGTCGTGATGGGAGATTTTTGGAGGTGAGTAAGACACTTCCATATAGATGGTATGGCAACACACTTCGCAACAATGCTCGTGCT
>WFMX01000010.1 GCA_015488875.1 Campylobacterota bacterium
CTAATGCCAACAAGACCAAGAATAAATATAGCAGGTTATCATCATATTATGAATCGTGGTGTCGACCAAATGGATGTATTCCGTCACAGTGAAGATAAAGATATGTTTTTACAAATTGTTAATAAAACAGCAATGATTCATAAAGTGGTAGTGCATGATTATTGCTTAATGGATAACCATTATCACCTACTTATCGAGACACAAGTAGATAATCTTTCAGCATTTATGAGATTTGTTAGTGCGAACTATGCCCATACTTTAATAAGAAAACAAAAAGAACAGGACATCTTTGGCAAAATCGTTATAAATCAAGATTCGTTACTTCTGAGCAATACTTATATACTCTGATACGATACATAGAATATAATCCTATTGAAGCAAGAGTATCTAAAAAAGTAGGAGAGTACCCCTTTACTTTAGCACATACTATTTTTAATGGAAAAGATTTTCCACCATGCACAAAAGAGTCAATATTGTTTAGAGACTATGATATTGAATCGTTAAGTGGATTTTTAGGAGTAGAGTTTAGTCAAGAAGATTTAACTTTTTTACAAAAAGAACAAAATAGAAAAATTGAGAAAAAAGAAGATATAATTGTACTTAGCAAATCTAAATCATTAGAGGAGCATTTTATGGAGGCAGAAAGTAGACAGGAGAGAAATAGAATTATCTGTCTGGCTTATTTAGAAGATGGGTATTCTCAAATTGAGATTGCTTCCTTTCTCGGACTGTCTAAGTCGGCTATTTCTATGATTATCAAGAGTGATAAAAGGGTAAATAAATTATTTTTTTACTCTGATACATCTGACAGCTAATCTACTACGACTACCAAAGCTCTCGTCATAGCCATAATAAGGATGGATAGACCATCTGTAGGTATTATAACCTGAATACGAAGTAGTACTCCAATATCTATGAGAGCTAGAAAAACCCATTTTTTTATAACAATTTTGATATCGAGAGTTATTTCTATTATAAAGTGTATCATCTACCACTCCACCACAACGAGTAATCATTCTTCGCAGTTCTTTTATGGTTGCTAATCTATCGTGGTATATTTTGCAAATGTGTCTAGAATCATTCCAATTAGCTTCACATATACCGCCTTTTGCTAAGCTACCTCCATTTTTTATACACACATTTCGTGACGGTGTGATCCACCACCATGTTGATGCATGAGTTACAGTCAAGGATAGTGATACAACTAATACCCATCGTAAATATCTTATCACAATATATCTCTAATCACCATTGCGTAGTGTAGTACTATGAAGTTGAGAAGAAATATGCCCATGGATGCACCACGAGAGAAGAACTTCTGTATGGGTGTCTTCTCTGTGTGTAGAGTCTTTAGTGCTATGATGGTATGTATCACTGTCATTATTGCCAACATCGCCACAAAGCTTAGTTTTATTCGTAGTGAGTCTATTACTTCATTGTGGATAGTCATGTCAAAAAGAATATCAACCAATCCATTGTTGTATATCATAATGGTACCTGTCGTCAGGAGCATAAAGAGTGCAACTATCTCGAAGTAGCCATATATAGGTCCTATGCGAGGATATACCTCTTTTTGATCCTGCTTGTCACGAAGTGATATGCCTAACACAAACAAGAAAACTGATCCACCGATCCAAGATACCGCTGCTACTAGGTGTAGATGTATAGCCCAACCCATGATCAGCTATCCAACTTCAATACAGCCATGAATGCCTCTTGTGGCACTTGTACGCTACCTATAGATTTCATCCTCTTTTTACCTGCTTTTTGTTTCTCTAAGAGCTTTCTCTTTCTAGTGATATCACCACCATAACACTTAGCGGTGACATTTTTGCCCATGGATTTGACATTGGTTCGTGCTATGACATTGTTGCCTATGCTTGCTTGTATCGCTACCTCAAATAGCTGTCTAGGTATCAGCTCTTTGAGCTGTCCTACAAAAGCGAGACCTCTTGTCCGTGCCTTATCCTCAGGTACTATGATAGATAGTGCATCCACCACTTCACCAGCTACTTTGATATCCAATTTGACAAGCTTGCCCTCTCTGAATGCTATAGGCTCATAGTCAAAACTTGCATAGCCCTTGGTAAGGCTTTTGAGTTTGTCATAAAAATCCATCACTATCTCATTCATGGGTATATCGTACTCTAGTAGCACTCGTGTTTCGTTGAGATAATCCATCTTTATCTGTATACCACGGCGATCATTTAGTAGCTTGATAAGATTGCCTAGATACTCCTGTGGTGTCAATATAGTCGCTTTGACATATGGCTCATATATGGCATCTATCTTTTGTGTCTCTGGTAGTTCGCTAGGGTTCTGTATCTCCACCTCTTCGCCATTGGTTTGCTTGACTCTATAGACGACTGTAGGAGCGGTCGCGATAAGATCTAGATTGAACTCTCGCTCTAGCCTCTCCTTGATCACTTCCATGTGTAGCATACCCAAAAACCCTGTCCTAAATCCACTACCTAGTGCCATCGAACTTTCAGGCTCAAAGCTCAGTGAACTGTCATTTAGCTTGAGTCTATTTAGAGCATCACGGAGATCTTCAAACTTATCAGTCTCTATCGGATATATACCAGCAAATACAAATGGCTTGGCTGGCTCAAACCCATCTATCATTGCACTAGTTGGATTTTTGGCATCAGTGATAGTATCTCCCACTTGTAGCGAATCCACTGTCTTTAGACCCATCACCACTATACCTATCTCGCCTGTTCTTATCTCTTCTGTCTTTATGGGAGCTATAGGGTTGGGGTACATTAGATTTAGCACCTGATGCTCGTTTTTTGCTCCCATCACTTTGGCTATTTGCCCCTTTTTTAGGCTGCCATCAAA
>WFMX01000011.1 GCA_015488875.1 Campylobacterota bacterium
ACTCAGATATAGCTATAGGTACATTCCATCTGCCTACAGTAGTACGCAGAGAGTTCGCAGGTCTCATCAAACTCTAATGCCATTCGAGTATGCAGTAGCCCTTACAGGCGGGATAGCCACAGGCAAGAGTACTACTACTATGCTCTTGTCTCTCTATGGATTTCGCTTTATAGATGCTGACAAGATAGCACACTCTATGCTTGATAAACACTCTGACAAGATAGCTCAACTATTTGGAGATGAGTTTGTGGTTGATGGTCGTGTTGATAGGGCAAAACTAGGGAGTATAGTATTTGCAGATAGCTCCAAAAGAAGAGAGCTAGAGTCCCTACTGCACCCCCTGATATATGAGGAGATAGAGAGACTAGCTATAGAGCAAGACAAATACCAAAAACCATACATTATAGATATACCACTATTTTTTGAGGGAGACAGATATCCTATAGAGAAATCAGTAGTCATTTATACACCAAAAGCCAAGCAGTTAGAGAGGCTCGTGGCAAGAGATGGATATAGCCTAGATGAAGCACTCAAACGCATAGAGAGCCAGATGGATATAGAGGAAAAGAGACAGAGAGCTACATTTGTGATAGACAACAGTGGAGATCTCAAACAGTTGCAGGGAGAGTGCGACAGAGTCAAAGAGGAGATACTCTCTAGCTTTTGACAGTAGAGTTCTTAGAACATTCGGAAGTGATGCTTTAGATTTACCTTTGAACGAGTCTAAGGCTACAGCAATCATCTCCGATTGATTTTGCAAGATGTCCAATGATTTTTGATAGGAGGAGTAGGATATGCGAGTTACCAAATATAGTGCCAATGGAAATGACTTCATCATATTTCATGCACAAGAGAAGAGAGATAGATCCCAGTTGGCAAAAAAACTATGCCACCGTCAAAATGGTGTAGGTGCTGATGGCATGGTGGTGCTTTTGCCACATGAGGATTATGATTTTGAGTGGCAGTTTTACAATGCAGATGGAAGCGAAGCGGCTATGTGCGGAAATGCCAGTAGAGCAGTAGCACACTACGCCATAGAAAAAGGTATATCCAGAGACGATAAAGCCATATTTCTCACAGGTGCAGGTCTCATAAGTGCCACTATCAACGGTCTATATATAGTCAGCGATATGGTCAAACCAAAGATCATAGATATGAATATAGATGAGTATGCTGAGAAGTGGTGGCTCATAGATAGCGGTGTACCACATCTGCTTACATTTAGAGATGATATTGATGAGTTCGATATAGCTCAAATGAGAAGCCTCAGAGATAAGTATAACGCCAATGTCAATATAGCCAAGATAGAGAATGGTGAAATGTTTGTCCGTACCTATGAGAGGGGTGTGGAGGATGAGACTCTAGCATGTGGTACAGGCATGGTAGCTTGTTATATCCGTGGACACAAAGAGGGTTTGCTAGATGATATGGCTAGAGTATTCCCCAAAAGTGCTGATGAGCTATATGTCAGTTTTGAAGATGGAGTATATAGATTTGGTGGTCAAGTGAACAAAACTTTTGTAGCAGAGACGACTATTGACGAATAAATCTAAAGATTGACGATAATATATCGAATTTACTTGACTTTTATCATCATTTTAGGCTATTATTGCATGAATGATAAAGGAGCGAGATGATATATTCTTATTTGCGACAGTTAGCAACTAGGCGAACTATAGCTCAACAGCAGAGTATGATTCTCTCTTATTCATTGAGTCAGGGTTTTAGTATTGACAAAGAGGTATTGGAGTACTCCAATCGTAACTATACTATAGATGAGAGAGAGCAGTTCGAGCAGTTCATACAGGGTCTCAAAAGCGGTGATGTGATCGTAGTCGATGAGATATGGATGCTTAGCGAAAAGATGGATGAGATAGTCAAAGTGATCAACTGCATGTTGAGCAGGGGAATTGTCCTACATATCTCTTCATCAGGCAACATCATCAATATAGATAGCTTAGCGAGCGAAATCTTCCCCCTCCTCAATACGATCCGAGAAGAGCAACAAAACAGGCAAAATCAAGTAGGTCGTCCAAAGGGTAGTAGATCCAAATCCAAGTTTGATATATATCAGGCAAAGATCATCTCACTACTTAGAGAGGGAAAGAGCGTGAGTGCTATATCACGCGAACTAGCCGTAAGTCGAAGCTCACTCAAAGACTACATAGAATCAAGAGGAATCAGAGAGATGATAGAGGGATCGTGGATAGAGATATCCGCTACAGGAGAGAGTACCTCAGGTGCTGACAAGATATTGATCTGTCCATTTGAGCAAGAAGAGGCAGAGAAGAAAAGTATAGGCAAAAAACATACAAATAAACAAGGAGATAGATATGCAAGCTGAAGTAGATGTAAGTAAACCGAAAAAAAATATGACAAAAGAGTATTTGAAGAGTTGGGTACCATGGAGGATCAAGAGATATTGGGTCTATGCGTTCACGACTATGGTGGCACTCGTGATGCCTTGGATCACCATAGGTGGAAATCATCTATTTCTACTTAGCTTCGACCACAAGAAGCTTCATCTAGCAGGCGTTGCGTTTGATATGCAGGAGCTATATTTGATGCCATTCTTACTAATGTTGCTCTTTTTGGGTATATTTGCCGTGACTGCTGTAGGTGGTCGTGCTTGGTGTGGATGGGCTTGTCCTCAGACTATATTTCGTGTCATATATAGAGATGGCATAGAGACCAAACTGCTAGGACTCAGAAAGCGTATCAAAAATAAGCAGAAAAATCCAGATATGAACAAGGGCGAAAATCAGATCAAAAAGCTAGTAGCTATACTACTATGGTCGCTACTAGCACTTGTCGCAGCTGCGGACTTTTTGTGGTACTTTGTGCCTCCAGAAGATTTCTTTACATATCTCCAAAACCCTAGTGAACATATGATGTTGTTTGGTATACTTTTGGGTATAGCGGCATTTATCATTGTAGATGTAGTCTTCATCAAAGAGGATTTTTGTGTATACATATGTCCATATAGCCGTGTACAGTCAGTACTCTATGATGATGATACAGTGATGGCAGTATATGATCCTATCCGTGGCGGTGACATATATCAAGGTCATGGACATGATAGACACAAGGAGTATGGCAAACAAAAAGAGCTACTAGCAGCAGATGCTACAGCAGAGTGTACCACTTGTGAGAGCTGTGTGACGGTATGTCCTACACACATAGATATCCGTAAGGGGCTTCAGCTAGAGTGTATCAACTGCCTAGAGTGTGTAGATGCCTGTACATCTGTTATGGGAGCATTGGGCAAGCCGAGTCTTGTGAGATGGTCTAGCGAGAAAGAGGCTCTCCGACATGAGGGCAAGACAAACTTCTTTAGAGGCAAGGTGATAGCCTATGGAGTAGTATTGTTGATAGTGCTTATATCTCTCTTTGCTATGGGTAGCACCAAAGAACATATGCTACTCAATGTCAACAGAACTACGAGACTATACAAAGTACTTGACAAAGGCGTGGTGGAAAATGACTATATCTTCCTCTTTACAAATACAGATAGTAAGAAGCATGATTATTTCTTTGAGATTGTCAATAATGACAAGATCAAGATAGTACGACCGACGGAGCCATT
Organism: Campylobacterota bacterium; assembly: GCA_015488875.1. Taxonomy (GTDB): domain Bacteria; phylum Campylobacterota; class Campylobacteria; order Campylobacterales; family Sulfurovaceae; genus SZUA-451. Next base: position 3,587 of record WFMX01000011.1, read on the forward strand.
CCATATAGGAGCAGGCAAAAAGAAGAAAAAAGTGGTGATCATGAAGACAGATACTCAGCTAGCAAACGATAGCAGAAAAGATGTACCGATACCTATAACTATCAGAGCTTATGCCATGGATGACAAAGAGAAGATCGTAGTAGATAGAGAGACAGTATTTATCTATCCTCGTATAGATTTAGTGAAAAAATAGGAGATTAGAGATGTCGAAAGTATTGATCTTGGGTGGTGGTTTTGCAGGAGTTGAAGCAGCTATATTTCTAAGAAAAAAAGATATATCCGTGACGCTGATAAGTGATAGAGACTACTTCTATATCTATCCTACATCCATATGGATACCCACAGGTGATGCGACTATGGCAGATGTGAGTATACCTCTTGTAGATTTAGCAAAAGCACATGGATTTGAACTAATCGTCGATGAGGTGCTAGAGATACGCTCCAAGGAGCAAAAGGCGATCTGTAGAGATGGGGAGTATAGTGCTGAGTATCTAGTCGTAGCCATGGGAAGTGGCAAGATGAAGCACAAAGGTAGTGAACATTTCCTCTCTATCTGTGGCAAACCAGAAGAGGCACCAAAGATAAAGGATCGTATAGATGCTCTCATAGCCAAAGGCAGCGGCAAGATAGCGATGGGCTTCGGAGGTAATCCAAAAGACTCTAGCAATGTCCGTGGCGGACCAGGTTTTGAAGTGATATTCAATCTCCACCACAAACTAAAAAAGCTCGGTATTAGAGATAAGTTTGAGTTGACATTTTTCGCACCTATGGAGAAGCCTGGTGCGAGAATGGGCGAAAAAGCACTAGATATGATGGATATGTACTTCGATAGACTTGGCATACATAAACATTTTGGCAAAAAGATTGTCCGATTTGAAGAGGATGGTATAGTCTTTGAAGATGAGAGTAAATTAGATAGCGACTTCACTATGTTCATCCCTGCTGGTGATGGACACCCAGTGTTTGCCAAATCTGACCTACCTCTAAATGAGTCAGGTCTCATCAAGATCAATGATCTATGTGAAGTAGTAGAAGACAGTAGTGAAACGCTAGAGAATCCTACTCTATTTGCCATAGGTGATGCCGTAGCTATGGAGGGTCCAGAGTGGAGAGCCAAGCAGGGACATGTAGCAGAAGTGATGGCTAGAAATGTAGCCCACAACATAGATGCAATGATGCAGAGAAGCAGTATCCGCAAGGGATACAAAGAGCATATCAATATACTATGTGTCATGGATAGTGGTGACGGAGCAGCCTTTGTCTACCGTGATGCCAAGGGTGGCAAGATGATACCTATGCCTATAGTAGGACATTGGATGAAAAAAGGTTGGGGCTGGTACTGTCGCCAATCAAAACTAGGTAAAATCCCTAGAATACCAGGCATGTAGCAGATGATCGGTGCATGAGCTAACGCACCATATTGGATGGTAAAAATGATATGGGTCTAACAATTAGGGGACATTGGTTTCGTGAGCGAAGCGAACGGAAGCTGGCTCCTCG
>WFMX01000012.1 GCA_015488875.1 Campylobacterota bacterium
ATACAGAATTGTACAATAAGATTATGAAGAGTCTATGAAAATCCTCTTTGGATTAAAATCAAGACCATAAAAACTCTTCATAAACTCTTCATATATCTATATTATAATTCTACATAAGCGATAAAAAAATTAGATTTTATCAAACTCAAATATAAAGGAGTCAAGATGTCAAGTGTAGAGATGGGAAGTATGGTCAAAAAGAGAGATATTCAAGCTTTATCTAGACCGATACCTACAGGAAAAGAGATCAAAATCAGCTCTCAAAAGATGCTAGTGAGCAAAACAAATTCAAAAGGTGTCATCATATATGGCAATGAGAACTTTGTAGATATATCAGGGTATAGCGAGTCTGAACTTATAGGGACTCCTCACAATATATTGAGACATCCTGATATGCCAAAGGCTATATTTTATCTCATGTGGCAGAGGATTAGAAAAGGCAAAAACATAATGGCAGTAGTAAAGAACCTATCAAAGAGCGGAGACCACTACTGGGTCACTACAGATTTTGATATACGAAGAGATAGAGATGGCAAGATAAATAGCTATATGGCATTTAGACAATCAGCCCCTAAGCATGTAGTAGATACAATCGAAAAACTCTACGCAAAGATGCTAGAGATAGAGAGCGAACATAGTATGGATGAGTCATTGGAGTATTTGGATGGTTATTTGGAGGAGCGTGGTGTGGATTATGATAAATTTATAGAAGATTTGGCTGCACCAAAGGGTATAAGTGCTACTTTTTTCAAAAAGATGAAAGAGATGTTTTCTAGGGACTAGATACTAGATATTAGCACCTATGGGCAATACTAACGAAAAGGAAGATATGAGATACGCCATCACTTTATATATTTTGGTATCTTCACTACTGTATGGTGGTGAATCCACATATAGACTAGGTAGTGGGATACAGGTAGGCTCTCTACCGCTTTACGCAGGAGGATACATCTCCCTAGCTTATGAAAGTAAGGTTGATGAGGTATCAGAGCTTGCTATAGATGATATGGCATTGATGCTGTATGGTGAAGAGGATAGAGTCTCTTATCTTGTAGAGATGGAGAGTGAAGATGTCTACAGACATAGTGATACCATATCTACAAATACTATATTGCATATAGAGCGACTCTATCTTGGGTATGAATTTGATGATATGTACGATATCAAAATAGGCAAATACAACTCAGCTATAGGTTTCTGGAACATAAACCCTATAAATGTACTCAGAGACACAACATCAAGCCCCATCATAACAGATATAATATTTCCGAAATTTACAAATGGCTTAGAAGTAAATTATCACTCGCAGGGTGATAAGGAGTATCAAATCTCTATGGTTATCCAAGAAAATAGGGATATAGATACCCTCATGCATGATGACATATACAACAATTTCAACATAGATCGTTACTATGGTATAGGAGTATATCTCCAAGATGAGTCATGGAGCTATAGGTTTAATGGTGGCTACTTTGAGACACTTGATGACTTGTCACTCCTATATATGGTAGCTGCCTTTAGCTACTCAGATGACAAATCCAAGCTTCTAGGTGAGATAGGTATGCAGTTTGGTGAGGATGGCATCAAGATACCATATGCAGGCTACCTCCAGTACTCATATGCCTTAGATCAAAAGCATGAAGCGATATTGAGAGTGGAGAGTTATAGGGATTTGGAGAGAGAAAAGAGAGATAGCTTCATAGTAGCGGGGTATACATATCGTCCTATGGCTCCTATAGCACTCAAAGGTGAGTATCAGTGGCATACCATAGAGAGAGAAAATAGATTTCTCATATCAGCCTCTATACTCTTTTAGGTACTATGGTGATGAAGATTTTATACCTGATAATCATATCAACCATCTTCATATATAGCGAAGAGTATGTAGTCATCACAAATCAAAAAAGCACTATCTCATCGCTCACAAAAAGAGAACTAAAGAGTATATATCTGAGAAAAAAGAGATATTATGGGGGTATCAAATTAATACCACTAAATCTATCGCTAGAGGACAATCTTCGCAAATCATTTCAAAGTGATATCTTGCAAATGAATTTCACTCAGCTAGAGACCTACTGGATGAAACAACACTACAAGGGTCATAGACCACCATATCAAGTCAAATCAACCAAAGGGGCTATACTATTTGTCAAGAAGAGAGTAGGTGCCTTAGCCTATATACCATACAGATATGTAGATAGTAGTGTCAAAGTCATATATAGAGGTGGCAAACCATGAGAGTGAAAAAATGAATAAAATATATGATCTGATACCCAAAACACTCAAGAGACAACTTCAACTTACTCTTTTTATCGTAGGGTTTTTCCCATATCTATTTATACTCATATACATACACAACCTAGGCGAAGAGAAGATACTCAGCGATACACTAGCTATGCGACACATAGAGTTGCATCGCGTCAAAGAGCATATAGAGGATCAGTTGCTACATATATCAAGAGAGGCAGAATTTTTGGCATCTCTAGACATGATGAACGATATCATCATAGGGGATATAGATAGGCGAATTACGCAGCTTTTGATACAGAAAAAGAGAGATCTCAATATGGAGATAGAGATCCTTGCCATAGATAGTGAGCAGAAGATAGTAGCGACCACAGCAGAGAAAAAAAGTGATTTCAACTATCATGAAATAATTAAACAGAGCAATAGACTCAATCAAAACTATCTTTTTGTAGATGATAACATACTCTTCTTTTCGCCTGTCATATCTACTATAGACGATAAAGAGAAGCTCGGATACATCGTCATCAGATATAGTCTAGACAATCTAAACGACTATATCGTATCTGATAGAGGAGTACGATCTATCATCTATAACCCACATACAAAACTGAGAGTAGGTGACAATGAAGCAAAAGATAACTATCTTATAGACAAAAATAGTGGCAATTACATGACACCTAAATACTTGATACTCTACGAGAAGCTTGATGGTCTACTGTCGCCATGGTATCTACTATACAGGATAGAGAAGTCTGTAGCGTTGGAATTTTTAGATAAATTTATCATATTTGTGTGGGGTTTGTCGATTTTGGGCTTTGTAGTCATGCTGTTGATGTCTCTATGGATCAGTAGGCGGATACTGCACCCAATATCTCAACTATCTAAAGCTACACAGACCATCATAGAGACACAAGATTACACTACGCAGGTAGATATAGACTCTTTGGGTGAGATCAAAGAGTTGTCAGAAAATTTCAATGCTATGATACAAGAGACCAATAGATCTTTCATGATACTAGAGGAGGAGAATAGAGTGAGGCTAGTACGATTCACTCAGCTAGTAGATATATTTAACCAAATCATAGATACCAATAGTGAAGAGTCATGCATAGCAACCGCCGTAAATAAGCTCAAGATATTGATGCCACAACACAGATTTGATTTCTCATTTGAATTTCCCAACAAGAGAGAAACCATGATGATATATGTCAAAAATTTCGATATGCAAAGTTGTGATTTTTATGGTGTCATATCTATAGATAGTGGAGACGATATAGATGAAAATCAAGATAAGTTTTATCACTCTATATCCACTATGGTTATGCTACAGCTAGATCAGATACGACTCATAGACAAGACCAAGGAGATATCAGATGCCAAATCAAAATTTATCTCATACATGTCACATGAGCTTCGTACGCCTCTACATACCATACTTAGCTCCACCCAATATCTAGTAGGGTATAGTGGCTTGACACTTGCACAGCAGGAGAAGATAGTGACCATAGAGTCATCTGCAAACCATCTACTCATCATGATAAACGATATACTCGATATAGCCCAGATAGAGGCAGGCAAGAGGGTAGCATCTCCTGCTATGGCAAGCATATCAGAGATAGAGGATATAGTGGCAGAGGTGATAGATATGCTTGGACTATTGGCAGAAGATACAGATATAAGCTTCACAAATCACATAAGAGATATGGAGAGCTACTTTATGGTCGACAAAAAGCTACTGAAGCAGATAGTGATAAATCTACTATCAAACTCTATAAAGTTCACAGATAATGGAACCATAGATATAGCGATAGAGAGAAGCGGAGAGAAGCTACTCATCACTATAAAAGATAGTGGCATAGGCATATCTGAAGAGAATATATCTCAACTCTTTAACAGCTTCACACAGATAAAGAGCAAAAATAGCAGAGTCCACAAGGGCAGTGGATTGGGATTGGTCATTAGCCAAAAGCTAGCTCATCTTTTTGGGTCAGATATCAAACTGATCAGCGATGGAGAGGGGCATGGCACCAAAGCCACTATAGAGATCGCCAATAAATAATCATCTACCTTTGATGACATAACCGACACCCCTAACTGTCGTTATCAAGTCATCTATGTTCAATTTCTTTCTTAGATTTTTTATATGCACATCTACGATATTGCTCTGTCTTAGGCTACTGTAGTCATGACACAGATGCTCATTGAGCTGATATCTAGTCAAGACTATATTTTTGTTTTGTAGAAGTATCTCTAGTAGATCAAACTCCGATAGACTCAGTTTGATTGGTTTAGCATCTACAGTGACTTCTCTACTATTGGTATCTAGCCTCAATCTATCACGAGATATGATGCTCTCCTTTTGTGGAGACTCTCTACGCAAAAGAGCTCTAATCCTAGCAAGTAGCTCTATGTTGGAGTATGGCTTGCAGAGATAGTCATCACCACCAGCATCTAGTATCGTGACCCTATCATCTATGTGAGAGTTGGCAGAGAGCATCAGTACAGGAGTGGATATCTCCTCTTCACGCATGAGCGAGAGTAGCGAGAGACCATCCCCATCTGGCAAATTCCAATCAAGCAATACTATATCGTATCTCTTGTTGTCTATCGAGTCCAATGCATCTTTGTAGTTGTATGCTATATCACAACGATACTTCTCGTGTCCCAACAACTCTTTGAGTTGCTTGGCTACCTGCTTCTCGTCCTCTACTATCAATATATACATATATACTCCTCTATTTTGGCACAGGACAAGAGTCCCATACAAAAAAATTAATCATCATCTCCACCGTCGCCACCGTCACCGTCACCATCCCCACCATCAGGTCCATTGTGACAATCATAACAACTCACCTTGTGACCAGCAGGGTATGACTTGTTTCCCCACTCTGTAGAGAATGATCTTGCCGACATCGTCTCAGATAGAGCTGAGCCTCTATAGTCTGTTCCATGACAGGATGTACATTGAGATGTTCCACTCTTCGCTATATCCTTATGACCATCTACCCATCCTTGACCTATAGTATGTACACCATGAGGTCCTTTGTCAGCAGTCTGTGGCATAGTAGTATGACATGATAGACACTCACCTATAGTACCTGTATGACCTTGTATCTGCATACTTTGGATATTGTCTTCTGGTTGACTACTAGGATATATGGCATGTGTAGAGCCATGACAAGCTGAGCATTGCATTCCTCCATGACCTGAACTATATCTGTATAGGCTTTTACCTGCCATGGGTTTGTTGGTTTTCGTAGCAAATCTATTGTCTACGACCGATCTGAGTGTGCCTGTGAGTAGGTTGGTGACAGCAGTGGTCTCTCTGATGCCATCATGGTGACAGCTTTGACAATTTGGCACATCCAACCAACCTGTTCTGTTGCTACCAACTGCACTCATAGTACCATGACAGCTTTGGCACTGCATCTTTAGCGATCCATCAGGATTTTTGGCATTACCCATAGCACCTCTGAGGCATTGAGTAGTTGCACCTGGATGACAAGTGTAGCAAGCATTTCTATTGCGACTATCATTTAGCTTGAGATGAGTTATGGGATCCATCACATCTGCATGTTTAGAGTGTAGTGATTGTGTCAATGATTTGATACCACTTATGCCTGTGCCAGGTAGTGCATTGCTAGAGTGACAAGAGGCACAAAGTATAGGAGTGCCACTATTTACAGTAGCCTCCAAACCTGCTGAGCTATAAGTGTATCCTCTGTTTGCTAAGCTTTGAATATTTACACTTACAGCATTTGGATATTTCTGATCATGCAGTCTCAGGATATTTAGCTTATAATCCTTTTGAGGATCAGCATTTGCTATCCATCCTGCTGATGGCCTCGCATCACTACTACTATTTGTAGCGTGACATTTACGACAATCCATCTCGTCACTTACGGGCAAGACCGCAGTTGTCTGAGCCAAGACATTACCGCCACTATCTTTGGCTATTACACTGACCATTGGGTACATGTTGTACGAACCATCATCATTTTTTGGTACGGTCGGTATGCCCTCAGCCTTCCACCAGTTGTTTTGTGCATCATATGTGAGATTATTGGCTATTTGGCTCTGCACCGCATTGCCTTTGAGACCTACATTTTCCGCTAGTGGGGTACCAAATAGATCACCAACATATGTCCAAAAATTTGTCTTTGTACTGCTAGTAGTGTTTAGCTTGCCATCTAGTGACGCGGTAGATTGGTATGTAATGGTGACACCGCTAGTGATGTGTTTAGGCTCCGAACCTTTCTCTATGAGCTGTGCTATTAGATTGTTGTATGGTGGTAGTATAGAAAATACTGAATAATCATCCCCATCCATGCAGTGCATACCCAGATCGTTCCAAGCTGTGAGAGTATACGCTCCACCTCCAGTAGGCGGTGTTCCTCCTGCTGGGCTGGAGCCACCTGATGAAGAAGCTGTAGTATTGGAACTACTAGAGCCACCACAACCTTGAAACAAAAGAGCGAAAGCCACCATAAAACCAAAGTTACTAAATCTCATCTATAATCCTTTATATCTATTTTGAACTACATGATGCACTATTTTTATGAAGATATTATGAAGATATTATGCGATAGAAACACAAATGGTGGAAATAGAAAGAGTCTATTGATGGAGTTTTTTCGACAGGCTAGGTCTGCTAATAATGATTTGCGTAGCGAAGTGGAGTGAATCGTTATAACCTTGTATCTATTAGATATAATCGTGTTGCAGTCGAGGGCGAACGATCACTA
>WFMX01000013.1 GCA_015488875.1 Campylobacterota bacterium
CCGACAAACTAGAGGTCAAAAGCGGTGATCGTATCTCCATCTCAGGTAGTCGGGGTAGGGTAGATGATGTCATAGTCAAAGTGAGTGAGACAGTGAGGGAGGGTAGCGTATTTGTCCCCTTCCATTTCAATGAACAACTGATAAACAATGTAACCATACCAGAGTTCGACCCCAAATCATTCGAACCAAACTACAAGCAGTGTGCCATACAACTCCACTCCGCCAAAGTGCCAGAAGGCATCAGATATCCAGAGCAGGAGATAGGTGGTCTCATAGAGGGCGTGAAAGTAGCTGATGAGAAAGCAAAGGTTGATGTGAAGCTTCAAACTCAAGAGTATAGTAGCTATTGAGATGAATAGCAGAACAAAAAACCACACAAAAAATTATATCTATTGATTTATTTGCAAAAAATATAAATAGAGTGAATTTTTTTGATATAATGACATATGTTTACAACCATAGGAGATAGATAGTATGAAAAAATGCGATACATTAGAAGAGGCTAGGGCGGAGATAGATAAGCTAGATGAGCAGATTATTACCCTCATAGCAGAGAGAAACGACTACATCAAGCAGATAGCACACTTCAAAACTTCAGTAGATGAGGTAAAAGCTCAAGATAGGATAGATGCTGTCATATCTCGTGCTAGAGAGCAAGCGATATCACTAGGTCTTTCACCAAACTTGATAAATGATTTGTATATTCGTATGATTGATGCGATGGTAGAGAGTGAAGTAGCAGAGTTCAAGAATGCAAAAACATTTTAGCATCTCATAGTAGGTGTATGGATTATGGCAATTTGTGAAATAGCTCATTCCAATCTCTCCTCGGTTGGAATGCATATATTTTGTTATTGTAACTCTCGTATGCGTTACGACGGAGACCTCAATGCCACTTAAATAAGCTTTTTTTTGGACGAGATGGCTTCAGCTTCTCCCCAATTTACGGAGCAAAAGCACCGTATCCATCGTTAATTCATTGGCATTGGCGGAGACCGTCATAACGAGGAAAACTCTCAAAGAAGTGGGAGTAGATACTGAGGCTATCGCTACTGTTACTAGATTGAGTAAGGAGGTAGTAGAGGGGATATTAGCCGATTTATGAACTCTAGAAGTGACCGTGTAGTCGATTTTCACACTGACTTGATATAATATGATTATAAGGAGTTGATGATGAAGATACTACTACTAGAGGATGACATAATCCTGCAAGAGATACTCAAAGAGTTTCTCGAAGATCTGTCACATGATGTCACTGAATTTTATGATGGCGAAGAGGCGTTGGACGCTATAGGTAGTACATCGTTTGACCTACTCCTGCTAGATGTCAATGTCCCTAGGATAGATGGATTTGAGATACTCGCTTACCTCAGAGATATAGGCAATACTACTCCAGCCATATATTTGACATCACTAGCAAGTACTGAGAGTCTCAAAAAAGCTTTTGCTCTTGGTGCTGATGATTACTTACGAAAGCCATTTGAGTTAGGTGAATTAGAGGCACGCATCGAGTATATAGCAAAGATATATAACTTGGCAGATGAGATCACATTTGACTCCATCAGATTCAATCCTAAGCTACACACACTGTGCCAAAATGGAGAGGTTGTAGATATCCGACAGAAAGAGTCCGCTGTATTGGAGTATTTTTTACGCAATCAAAGCAAGGTAGTGTCATGCGATGAGTTGATAGAAAATTTGTGGAGGGATGATGCCTTGCCTACTCATGCTACCATCCGTACATATATCAAGAATATCAGAAGATTTTTTGACAAAGATTATATAGAAAATATAAAAGGAGAGGGTTATCGTTTTAACATCTTATGAGAGACATGCTCTCTTTCGCTTCCTCTCCATATATCTAGGGTCTGTTTTTGTACTGCTGGCTATCATAGGATATCTTTTTTTTGAAAATAATGTATCTATGATGAAAAATTCCATGATGTATGAGATGATGTATCAGGGACGCAAGATATCGTCACAGATCATAATGAGAGCTATGCATAATCCACGAAGTGATCAGAATTCAACTAAATATGACTTTTTGAAGACTTTAAATCATTGTAGATTTAAGGTGGGATATTATGACAAATACAAAAGAGTGATATATAGCGAGATAGAAAATTTTGACAAGTTCGATCAGAGTTTCACCATCAACAAAACATCATGCTATTCTGTGCTGGAAGACCCTAGCAATCATCTAGGTGTACGCTATATCGTGCTAAAAGAGAGCAATCTGTCAGCTGAGATGTTTGCTCTGCGTATGAAGATAGTGGCTTATCTGATACTATCATTTATATTTATGGGGATTGTCGGCTATTTTTTGGCCAGACTATTTCTAGCTCCTGTGCGTAACAAGATAGAGTCACTAGATAGGTTTATCACTGATACTACACATGAACTAAATACTCCGATATCAGCTATATTGATGACTGTACAGACACTCAAAGGTTGTGATGCAAAGAAGATCAAGAGGCTAGAGGCGAGTGCAAAACGACTCTCGACTATGTATGGCTCATTGACTTATAGGTTGCAGGGAGAAGATAGAAAAGAGAAAATAGAGCCACTTCTACTATCGACAATCGTCGAAGAGCGAGTAGAGTATGTCAGAGGCTTGATAGACTCCAAGCGACTAAGTGTAGATTTGAGATTGGGTAAACTTGTAGTAGATATGGATAGGGAGAGTGCAGTGAGATTGGTAGACAATCTACTCTCAAACGCTATCAAATATAGCGATCCAAATGGCCTCATAGAGATAGAGATATCCGAAAATAGATTAATCATATCTGACGATGGGATAGGTATAGACTCATCAGCACAAAAAGATATATTCAAGCGATACAAAAGAGCCAACAAAGAGAGAGGTGGCTTCGGTATAGGTCTTGACATAGTAAACTCCATATCAAAAAGATATGCTATAAAAATAGAACTCACATCCCAAATAGATGAGGGCAGTAGGTTTTTACTTATATTTCCTGAATAATCAGTAGTGGGGATTGATGTACTGTTTGATCTAGTTTCTAGGTGCGATTACTAGCACGCTTTAATCAGCTAGAAACAGAGTACCCCTAAATGGGGCATCTTCTAGCTCACTCAATACTATCTTTGTCTTTTTCAAAGATGTGGCTAGTGTATATTTATCTATCTGACCCTCTAGTAACTCCAAAAGATATCTATTTTTGTGTATAACACCACCACCCAATACTACTATCTCTGGATTGAGTAGTGAGATGGTGGTGGCAATGGCATAGATGAGTCCTTCGTGAAAATTGTCCAATATAGTATCAGCTCGTGGGTCATTTATCGTTTGAAGATTTTGCAATGGGTCATTATGGATAGGTAGCGAATGGTACTCTATCCACTTCTCCAATGCTCTACCTGAAGTAGATGCTTCTACACAGTAGTGATTGCCACAGCCACATGGTATCTCAGAGTACCTAAATGGGATATGACCTATCTCGCCTGCCAAATTGTGAGAGCCTCTGATGAGTTTACCACCTTCCACTATGGCAGCACCAAATCCTGTACCTATAGATGCTACTACCATAGTGCCACTACAACCCCAAAACTCATATTCAGCCAATGCTGCCGATTTGAGATCATTTTCTATGTGCAATGGTATATTGTGATGATCTGCGAAGTATTTGGCTATGTATGGCTCTTCTACTTTGATATTGGGTGAAGAGAGTATCACTCCATTATCTACCTGTCCTGCATATGCGATAGCTATCCGTTGGATATGGTATCTGCTTATGATGTCTTCTATGAGTGCTATGATTGCGGTGGTTTGAGTATCTTCTATTTGAGATAATATATTTTCTTGATTTTTGCTATCTATCAAATGGTAGCGGATGTTTGTCCCGCCAATATCCATAGCCAATAGCATTTGCTTGTGCTACTTTACCGTGCCATCGACTATAGGCACAAATCTACAAGACTCTATATCTCTCCTACTTATGCGTCCACGACTCTTGTGAAATCTAGTGATGATCTCCGCAGAACCTTTCTGTACAGGTGCTATCAATATGCCACCCTCTGCAAGCTGGTCAAAGAGTGCCTGTGGTATCTCTTTGGCGGTGGCTGAGAGTAATATCCTCTCATATGGTGCGTATCTTTTCCATCCTCTTTGCCCATCATCAAAATGTGTGAAGATATTGTTGATATCAAGCTGAGTAAAGCGACCTCTTGCCTCCCTCATGAGGGCATCTATCCGCTCTATAGTGAAGACTCTTCTGCATATCTTGCTAAGTATTGCCGCCTGATATCCACTACCACATCCTACTTCAAGTACACTATCTACACCATCTAACTCCAAATATTGAGTCATCTTAGCAACTGTAAGTGGAGAGCTTATCCATTGACTAGCGACTATCGGTAGGGCATCAAGGTTATATGCCAAATGTTTAAAAGATGGGGGTACAAATATCTCTCTATCCACTTGCATAAATGCATTATGCACATGTGGGTCTAGCTGAAATGTCTTCTCAATCTCTCCAATCATTCGTTGGAGCCTTTTGGTTGCTGGCATCATATCTCTCATTTTTAATTTAAACAGAATTTTATCAGAAATGTGTTTAAATATGGCTCATCATGTCTACTTCATGACAATATATCTACGAATCTTTCTGATTTCTCTCATATCTATGGTACTTTTGATAAGCTCTGTACTATCATCTCTCATCGCGATCCCATCAGGTGTGATGATAGCTGACGAACTAGCCATGTCGCTATCACTACTATTTGAGACTATGACGAAGCATTGATTCATTACTGCTAAGGCGTTAGACAATATCTCCAAATGTCTCTTGCGAGGCAATCCCCATCTAGCAGGCACTAGCACTATATCTGCACCCTCTATCTGCTCCCACAAATCTTTGAATCTAAGTTCAAAACATATAAGAATTGCAAACTTGATGCCATCTACCTCAAAAGGTACTATCTCACTCTTGCTAGCAGCTTTTAAATATCTGTGTTCGTCACCCAACTTAAATAGTTTTGCTTTATCTTGACTATGTACTATCTGATGATTGTGTATCACTATAGCTCTATTGACGAACTCATCGCCATCTTTGAGTATCACAGTGATGGTGACTATCTGCTCAGATATTATCTCTTTGAGCATCTCTACTGCTTGTGTAGAAAATAGAGCAGCCTCTTCCATATGGGGATAGTCATATGCTGTCAAATAAACCTCTGGCACTATGATGATATTGCTATCTCTACTTGACTCTATCACCTCTATGAGTTTATCTAAGTTCTCTTGATAATTGCTAGAGCTTGGTAGTTGTAGTGTTGCGACAGTTGTCACATCTCTAAAAGTCATCAAAATCCAAGCTCCCCTTAGAATAGTTGGTGACATTACCCTCGAAAAAGTTGGTCTTTTGGTCGTTGAATTTGGAGAAGTTATCTACCCACTTGATAGGGTGAGAGACATTATATAGCTTTTTGAGTCCTACAGCACTCAATCTCTCATCTGCTAAATATTGGATATATTGAGCTATGATATCATCGGTGAGACCTAGTATCTGCCCCTGTGTGATATATGCCCCCCACTCGGACTCTAGCTTGACTGCATCACGAAACATTTGATAGACTTCATCCAATAACTCTTTGGTAAATAGCTCTGGTCTCTCCCTTTTGGTGACATTGATCATATTTTGAAACAATAATAGGTGAGTCACTTCGTCTCGTTGTATGAAACGAATCATCTGTGCAGACCCTAACATCTTGCCTGATCTAGCTAGCGTATATAGATATGTAAAGCCACTATAGAAATATATCCCCTCTAGTATCTGATTGGCAAACATAGCTTTGACTATATTGGCATCTGAAGGATCTAGCGATAATTGTTCGTATATATTGGCGATGGCATCATTCTTTGATTTGAGCTTCATATCGCGTCTCCATAGCTCATAGATCTCACTAGAGTTTGTAGATATGCTATCCACCATCACTGCATAGCTCTGAGAGTGAAGAGCCTCTTCAAACGCCTGTCTCACAAGCACTAGATTTATCTCTGGCGATGTTATGTAAGGGTTTAGATTGTCCATTATGTTATTGGTCTGTAGTGAATCCATAAATATCAACTGTGCCAACACTTTATCATATGCACTCTTCTCCGAATCAGTTAAGTTTTTGTAGTCACTGATATCTTTGGTCATATCTATCTCTTTTGGAAACCAAGTGTTATTTAGCATAACTTCCCATAGATTGTAAGCCCATTGGTATTTGATATCGTTGAGTTCAAATATCCCAGTAGGATCGCCACCAAATATCTTCCTATCTTGTGTTTTTTCTCTTGAGTTTGGATTGTATATCTGTTTTCTTTTCATAAAAATTTATCTCCTATTTACTAGAAATAGATTATACTCATTTTAGTTCAAAACGAGGATAGATAGAGAAGAATTGTATCTCATCACTACAAAAACATTACAATCTGTCATTAGACATTTTATACATACGAGTCACTATTTATTCTAGTATCAAAAGTGTGGCTTTAGCCTTATCGCTCTTTTGTGTAGCTTGTGTCACATTTTGTGGAGCTAAAGCAGCACTTCCGATTGAGTGCGTAACGGCAGTTATTAAAAAGAAAACGCTATAATAACCAAAAAGGCTCTCCTATGAAATTTGCAAATCCCAC
>WFMX01000014.1 GCA_015488875.1 Campylobacterota bacterium
CCTGTATGTATAACTCTCCCTACTATCCCTTTGTTGGGGGATATAGTGATTTTATCCATTCCATCAGCTATGGTTGTCCATAATTTGTCTCTCTTTCTGTCATATACGAATATGGAGCATCTATCAGCACCTATATATCCTTTGGAATATCTACTAATGAGGGGTAATCCCTCCTCTAATACAGTAGATTTCAACAGAACCTGACCAAACTTTGCTAAATCCTTATAGTCCAACTGACTCATCTCATACCCCCAATTTATAATCTCCATATAATATCAGTATTTACTTAAATTTTCAGCAAACATTTTAAAGTGGTAGGTAATGAAGCTTGGATCGTAGCGTGTCAACCCCGATCGACTAGAGAGCCGTGTGCGGGAGAACCACACGCACGGTTCGGAGGGAGATGAGGTTGTTTCCCTACTCCTATAGAGTATCCTTACAATTCTATAGAATAGTACAATAACAGACTTCTTAATCACCCATTTAACAACTTTTTGATAATATACCAACACTTAATATATAGGATAATCCAAAATGCAAAAGCCACTACTTATAGAGATAGGAGTAGAAGAGTTACCAGCTATACCTCTACTCAAAATAGTCAAAAACATAGAGAAATCATGGAAAGAGATACTAAAATCATATAGATTTGATAGTGAGTTTGAATTTCTATACACACCTAGAAGGTTGGTACTCAAACATGACGCTATATCCACAAAGCAGAGCGATAGTGTAGTAGAGCTGATGGGTCCTCCAGTAGCCGCAGCTATCAAAGATGGCAAAACCACTAAAGCTGCTGAGGGATTTGCAAAGAAGTGTGGAGTAGAGTTTGCACAATTAGGCAGAGCCGATAAAGGTGGTCGCGAAGTCCTCTATTTCAAAAAAGAGGAGAGAGGAGTAGAGATAACAGAGCTACTTCAAGAGATGATATCCAAATGGATAGACTCTATGGCATTTGGCAAGATGATGAGATGGGGTAGCAGAAGTGATGAGTTTATCCGTCCTATTAGATGGCTACAGGTGAGACTAGGAGATAGTGTAGTACCTGTGAGCATATTTGGGGTAGCTAGTAGTGACGAGACTTTCGTACATAGGATGGTAGATTTCTCGCCACGAAAAGTCGAAAATACAGAGGATTATGAGAGGCTATTGGCAGATGCTGCTGTAGTGTTGAGACCATCACAAAGAGAGGCAAAGATACTATCAGACTTTGATGCTATAGAAGAGAAGTATCATATCACCATAGAGAAAGATAGAGGCTTATTGGCTGAGATAGTAGCCATCACCGAAAACCCAAAAGCACTTCTCGGTAGTTTTGATGAGAGCTTTTTGGAGCTTCCTCCAGAGGTCATCATCACATCTATGAAAGAGCATCAAAGATACTTCGCGGTATATGACCAAGGCGAACTATCCAATAGATTTGTAGTAGTGAGCAACGCCTACACGGACGATTATACCAAAGTGATAGAAGGCAACGAAAGAGTACTCAAGCCTAGATTGGCAGATGGTATGTTCTTTTACCACAACGACTTAAAAAGAGGACTATCCATAGATGGATTAGAGAAGATACAGTTCATGGACGGTCTAGGCTCACTAAGAGACAAGATAAGCAGAGAGAGTGAGATAGCCATCAAACTACTCATCAGATACATAGACCAAATAGAAAGTGAGACAGCCAAAAACAGCTCAGACCTAGAGATGCTTATGCAAAAAGCAGTCGAGCTAGCAAAGGCGGATCTCACTAGCGAAATGGTATATGAGTTTACTGAACTCCAAGGGCTTATGGGCTACTATTATGCCAAAGCATTGGGTGAAGATCCTCTCATATACTCCGCCATCAAAGAGCAGTATATGCCTGTAGGTGAGGGAGCAGAACTACCATCATCTATATTTTCGTCAATCGTTGCTATGTCTATCAAGCTCGATACTCTCATGGGACTATTTAGCATCGGCAAGATACCCACAGGCTCCAAAGATCCATTTGCACTCCGAAGAGCCGTCAACGGCATCATCCGCATAGTCATAGAGCATGATCTATCATTTGACATAGATGAGATATTGGAGCTTTTGAGCAGTCAATATGGAGAGTTTGACATCTCTAAGCTTAGAGCTTTCATCATAGAGAGGATATACAAATCACTAGATGTAAACCCATCGCTCATAGCGTCAGTATTGGCATCAGGTGAGATAGATATCAATGAGATAGCCAAAAAGGTATCTGCACTAGATGAGATAGTCGCAGACTCTAGCTTCAAAGAGCAGTTTGTCACATTCAAAAGAGTTGCCAATATATCAAAAGATATAGATCTCAGTAGTGACTTACACATAGATACGGCACTATTTGGTGAAGATGCAGAAAAGACTCTTTATAAGACTTACCAAAAAGTCAAAGAGAGTAACTATGAAGACTATAAAAGCCAACTTGAAGCACTATTTTCCCTCAAAGGAGAGCTAGATAGCTATTTCGACACCGTCATGGTCAATGCAGATGACGAAGCCATCAAGAGCAATAGACAAAACATGATAGGCTCTATCTACAAGAGCTTCAGAGATATAGCAGATATCAAAGAGATATCTATATAAGTTGAAAAAAGTTGCCTCGTTCACACGCTTTGCGTGGGAATGCATACACATCATTCTGATCTCATCTGTCACCATTTGAGTATTATAGCTTCCGTCCGTATTCCCCAATGCCAATGAAGCAACAATGGACACGGTGCTTGAGCTTCCTTAAATTGGGGAGAAGTTGAAGCCGTCTCGTCCATAAGAAGCTTATTTCATTGGCTTAAACTGTCATCTTTTTATGAGGTACAAATGTAGCTTTATGTATAAAGTCTTGCAATTTTTCTATTTCTTGAAGAATAATAGTTTTAGCAGTATTGCTTTTTATATGTTGTTTTACTCTTTCAAGTTCCCATTCAATATCAACTTGCTCTGATATTTCATTGTAAC
>WFMX01000015.1 GCA_015488875.1 Campylobacterota bacterium
GCGAGATAAAAAAGCTAGAGAAGCAGATCAGAGAACTCAAAAGTGAAAAAAATAGACTCACAAAAGAGCTTGGTCAGTAGAATATGAAGATACTTTTGGCACCTAGTGAAACCAAAAAGAGTGGTGGAGAGCATCCATTTACTTTAGACGACTTACTCTTCTCTTCGTTGAGCAGAGATCGAAAAGTGATTTTACATAGATATATAAATGTCTTGCAAAAAAACGATATATCACAATTGGGCAAAATGTTTGGACTCAAAAAAGAGTCCGATATACTCTACCACAACAGAGACATAGTAAATGAATTGACTATGAAAGCGATAGAGAGATACACAGGGGTCGCCTTTGACTACTTAGACTACGGCAATCTATCTGATGAGTCAAAAAAATATATAGATAACAATGTCATAATATTTTCAAATCTTTTCGGACCCATAAGGGCAGATGACCTCATACCAGAGTACAAACTCAAACAAGGTGAAATGATAGATGATATCAAAGTAGATAAATTTTACAAAGAACACTCCGCAAATTTGCTAGAAGAGTATCTAAAAGATGAGGAGATACTAGACCTTCGTGCTATATATTACAACAAATTCTATAAGCCCACTAGAGAGTATACAACTCTCAAATTTATAAAAGATGGCAAAGTAGTAAGCCACTGGGCGAAAGCATATAGAGGAGTAGTACTGAGAGAGCTAGCCAAATCAGGAGCAGACACCATAGATGACTTTATGAAGTTACCCATAGAAAATCTATCCATAGACGAAATCATCCAAAAAAAATCTCATAGAGAGATAATCTACTCTATAGTATAGTGTAGTTTTTTCTGCTATGTTTTTGTGGTACAGTTAGGGGACATTGGTTTTGTGAGCGAAGCGAATGAAACCTGTGTCCCCGCATAGTGATCGTTCGCCCTCAGCCACGATAGGGGTCTGGTGATTTGTGATGCGTGGAGCGTAGCGGAATGCATCGCAATCGCCTGACCTCGTCTAAACTGCACTACCGTTATGCTACAGCGGAGGTCTGGCGATAACGATTCACTCCAGAAGCATCTTTGATAGACTATTGACCTTGTGCTAGCTGAGCAGCTTGTTCTGCACTATAGTACATTTTGACTGCACCTGCTGGTATATCATCCACAGCACCGATAAGTTCCTCTTTGACCTCCACATACTCATTGGTAATATCAAGTATATTTAGCTTCAATCTAGTCCCCACAGGAAATGAATCTGCTCCATTTTGTGAGACAACCACCAAAGCTACATAACCGTCTTGTACATCATATGTGTACTCTTCGTGGACGAATGGATGATCGGGATCATCAGTATATGCTACATCAAAAGTAAGATTGGTACCATCTGCACTAAATCCATACTTCTCCACTACTGGTCTATGGACATTATTGCTAATCCTTTTAAATATATTGACAACTGCTGCAGGTATCTGTGGCTTATAGAGGTCTTTTCCTACTATAGCGTTGGATATCTTCTCGACATTACTATTTTTGATAGTCACCTTGACTTCATCACTAGCAGTTGCACCTTCGTTGTCTGTCACTGTAAGCTTAAATCTATACTCACCATCATGCAATCCACCAAATTCACCTATCTTCTGGTCACGAGGGTTTCCTTCATTGCCTAGCATTACCCATCTATATGATACTATCTCACCATCTGGATCACTGCTACGACCACCATCCAACTTGAGTACAGTGCCTGACTCTGCCGTGAAGTCATCTCCAGCTACAGCTACAGGTGGTTTGTTTGATCCTTTTCCATCTAGTTCTCTCTTTGTAGCATCTAGATGTGCTTGTGCATCTTCTTTGCTCACAAAATCACCACCAAATCCTATGCCTGCTTGCTGTAGTCTAGCTATAATAGATGCCAACTCTTCATCCGTAGCGGGTAGTGTCACTACGCCATCCTGCTCTAGTGCTTTTAGAACTTCAGGAGTGATAGTGATACCATTTGTAGGATCATTATCATTGTCCAATGATTGCAATAGTTGTGCCACAAGAATGTTATCTTCAAAGATTTTAGCTCCATCTGCCATGCCACCTTCTGTTCTTAGAAGTATATCGTTTAGATTAAAAGTACATGTTGCACCATCAGCAAATGCGAAACTGCCAGTAGCATCTGTAGTGGTCTCTACTCCATCACAAGTGACCTTGATGCCCTCTACAGCAGAGTCAAGATAAAATCCCATATTGGTTACTGCTGGAGGTGGAGCTACCACATTGTTGTCACCACTACTTCCACATCCCACAAAAAGTAATACCGCACTCGCAATGACACTAACTGAAATAATTTTTTTCCCTACCATCGTAAATCCTTTTAAATTTATCTCTCACTATATTTATAGCTTGATCTTAATCATAGTATAATAAATAATTATTTAAATTAAGCTTAAATGAGACATTATTATTTAATTAATATTATATTTAAGTTTATAACAATAAAGTAATATATTACTAGTGTTTGTCTGGATTAAAGATTTCGGATAGAGGTGGGGTCGCAAGCTTGACTTTTGCAAACTTAAGAACTGCACAATAACAAAATTACTGCGTCATATTGGTAGTTTATTTTTGGGAAGATCCTTAGATAATCAGCAATGATTTACAAAGTAGCTGTATGACAATAAAGTGGGGTATTTTGTAGTTTGCGAGACAAAACCCCACTATGTTGGGCGGGATTTGATGCTAAATCACCTATTTGTTGAGTTCAGTTACTATCTTCTCTAGTGTATCATTTGCTAATGCGCCACCATGTATGAGCTGCACTAGACCTTTCTTGTCGAGAACGATGAGGTATGGTATCGCACCTCTCCACTGAGCTCTTGCCTGTATATATGACACAAATTGACCTGCATTGTCTTGAGATATGGTCGTGTAGTTAATACCCTTCTCTTTGGAGAATGATTTTAACCCTGCATCATCAAGTCCTTGCACCTCTATAGCTACGATAGCTATCTTATCTTTATACTTCTCTTTGAGTTTGACATATCTACCTATCATCATGAGACATGGTGGACATCTATGTCCAAAAAACTCAAGAAAGACTATTTTATTTTTGTACTCGTCAAACACCAAGCCATCAGCACCACCTGTAATGTGCAATTTTTTCCCTGCTGTCGTAGTAAATGTGAACTTATCATCCGCTGCATTTGTGGAGATAGTGAGCGATATCAAAAGCAGAGCAAGAGTTAAAATCTTTTTCATTTTCATCCTTTTATTAAAATCAAAATTATTATACATCGTTATTATACATTTTTTTATTATAAATCCAAAGTATAACGAAAAATATACAAATTTATCAATATATAAATTAATGATTATATCC
>WFMX01000016.1 GCA_015488875.1 Campylobacterota bacterium
CCTATAAATGAGCTGAGTTTTATATCTGTCGAAAAATGCTCTCTGAAACTTTTGTAGACCAATGCTGTATCGCATCCTAGAGGTGGCGTATATAGCTCTATGGAGATAGGAGGCTCATCATATGGCTCTACGATCTCACCGAAGCCACTGACATTGGCAGATGGGTAGTTGTAGATAAAAAATGGCAAATCAGCACCTATAGTACTACCTATCTCTGCTAATTTTTCTACAGATAGTCGAAGATGACAAACCTCGTTGACTAGCCGCATAAACGCCGCTGCATCAGAGCTACCACCACCCAATCCTGCCTGAGAGGGTATTTGTTTTGTCACCACTACTTTGTGACGGTAGAAAAACTCCAATATATCTAGGTCGCCAGTATGCTCATTGAGTGCCTTGTATGCTTTGTAGATGGTATTGTCATCTCTCGGTACGCTACCGCACCCCTCTATAGTGAAACTATCGCACTCTTGCGGTATGAGTGATATCGTATCGTAGAGGTCATCTACTCGGATAAAGCGAGAGAGCAGTGTGTGGTATCCCTCTTTGTGACCTGTGATTTTGAGAAAAATATTTATCTTTGCATGTGCATCTATCTTATACATTTGGATCTTTAAACCTCTCTTGTCTATTTAGCTTGTAACTCACTACACTATCTTTGATCTCTATGATGGAGAAAAAATTTGTAGTAACTATGATATAGAAGCCATCGCTTTTTTCTTCAAAGTACTCTATAGAGAGCTTCTTACCTAGCTCTAGGTACTCATCATCTCCTAGATAGTTATTGAACGGTATGTTTAGATACTTTAGTGGGTCGAGAGCTATCTCATCATCAAAGTGGAACTTTCCCTCATTGACTCTATGTAGGCTAGATAGTGTACCATCCACACCCAGTTTGTCAGCTATGAGATGACCCAAGCTTCGTATGTATGTACCCTCACTCACTTCTACTTCAAAGTGCAGAAATGGGTGGTTGTAGTTGAGAAGTTTTATACTGTATATAGTGGAAGTAATAGGCTTCATCTCTACCTTTTTTCCCTCTCTAGCTAGTTCGTATGCCCTTTTTCCATTTATCTTTTTGGCTGAATATTTAGGTGGATAGTAGCTCAATTCACCTATGAAGCTATCCAGAGTATTTGATATTTGCAGAGTGTCAAATGGCTCTAGGCTTTTGATGCTATCCACCTTTTCTATATCTAATGTAGGGGAGTTGACCCCTAACCATAGAGTAGCTCTGTAAGTTTTTGCTGTCTTAGATAGATAGTTGAAGAGCTTAGTATATTGTCCAGTCGCTACGATGAGACAGCCTGTGGCGAATGGATCTAGCGTACCAGAGAAGCCCACTTTTTTGGTATTGTATTTTCGTTTTATATGACCCATATATCCATTGGAGCTACGAAATATCGGTTTGTTTACTACAAATAGTCTATTCATTATATCGGTTGCACAAATGAGCTGAGTATCTCTTTTTTGTTGCCACCAAAGTTGATGAGAAGCTTATAGCCCCCTGATGCTTTGTTTGACTCTTGTACTCTGCCTATACCGAAGATTTTGTGTTTTACTAGATCACCTCTCTTGTATGCAGAACTCTTTGTGATCTTGAGGCTTGTACTCTCTATGAGTCCTGATTCACCCAGAAATCGACTCTTGTCTATCATCTTTCGGCGACCTTTATAAAATCGGCTATCTACATAGCATAGTGTTAAGTGTCTCTTGGCTCGTGTGATGGCTACATAGCCTAGTCGCCTCTCCTCCTCCATATTGCATCCATCTCCAAGTAGGGGAAAGAACTCCTCCTCTAGACCTATGACATAGAGATATTCAAACTCCAAACCTTTAGCAGCATGTATACTCATGATGGTGACGCTCTCACCCTCTACTTGATCTTGCTCACTCTGTAGAGATATGTCGTTGAGGAACTCTTCTAGTGTTAAGTCTGGATTTTTCTTGATAGCATCTCTGAAGTATCCATAGAACTCATCCATATTTAGTACTCTATCTTGACCATCTACGAGATGGGCATAGTAATCTTTTAGTCCTATGGTATCTTCAAATAGTGAGACAAAGTCATATATGGATCTCTCTACTTCACTCTGCAGTAGTTTGATATCGGCGACAACTTTCTTGAAGGCATTTGTGACCTTTTTGCCAACTAATGAAACCATATCGGACTCTTTGGTAGATATGATAGTATCATATATAGATAGTCGATTTTCGTCTGCTAGCTTATGTATCTTGCCTACAGAGGCTTTACCTATGCCTCTCTTTGGTTTGTTGATGATGCGAAGTAGTGAGAAATCATCATTTTGGTTTGCCAATACTCTGAAATATGATATGATATCTTTGATCTCTGCCCTCTCATAAAATCGCATGCCACCTATGAGCTTGAAATTTAGTTTCTCTTTGGTAAATCCCTCTTCTAGTGAACGAGATAGGGCATTTATACGATAGAGTACTGCTATATCTTTGGAGTCAACTCCTTTACTCAAAAGCTCCTGTATCTCTCTCGCTATTGCTCTTGACTCATGTACTTCATCTAGTGAGTGTTGTAGATTTACTTTCGGTCCAGCACCTATATGGCTCTCTAGTTTTTTGCCTATGCGACCGCTATTGTGTTCTATGAGTTTGTTGGCTGCCTCTAATATCTGCTCCGTAGATCTGTAGTTGGTCTCTAGCTTTACTGTCTTTGCGTCAGTGAAAGTCTCTGCAAAATCAAGTATATTTCGGATATTTGCACCTCTCCAGCCATATATACTCTGATCGTCATCCCCCACTACACATAGATTGTTATGCTCTGAAGATAGATGCTCTAGTAGCTTCAGCTGTAGTTCGTTGGTATCTTGGTACTCATCTACCATTATGTATCTATATCTGTTGCTCACTTCGACTCGAAGTTTACTATTTTCATCCAATATACGATAGGTCAACATCAAAAGATCATCAAAATCTACTAAGTTGTTCTCCTCTATATTGGACTGATATGCACTATAGACTTTGGCGACTTTTCGATAATCTTCAAGTTCTGCTTTCTTGATAGCGACATCTGGTGTAAGTAATGAATTTTTGTATTTGGATATCTCGCTAGCCAAAAACGATATATTGAGATCTTCTATCTTTAGCTCTTTGACTATAGCTCTCAGAAGTCTCTTTTTGTCATCACTATCTATGATGACGAAGTTGTTTTTGCGACCTAATTTTTCGATATGAAATTTCAAAAATAGTAGACCAAATTTGTGAAATGTACAGAGTAGGGGAGGTGTAGATGATCTATTTTCTATCATACCCAATGCCCTCTCACGCATCTCCGCTGCTGCTTTGTTGGTAAATGTGAGGGTGAGTGTATTGAATGGATCTATACCAACTTCACCTATGAGATACGATAGTCGTGTGGTGAGAGTCTTTGTCTTGCCACTACCTGCACCTGCGAGTATAAGTAGAGGACCATCTATATGCTCCGCTGCTTTTCTCTGATTTGGATTTAGTCCATCTAGGATACTTGCCATCAAACTCTCCGTTTACGCTTTAAATACTATTGGGTTATTATATCCAAATAGAATTATATATATCCTAAGGAGTCACCCAAAAACAAAACTACCCATCTTATGTGGGGACACAGGTTTCATTCGCTTCGCTCACAAAACCAATGTCCCCTAACTGTATCGTTTCTATATATC
>WFMX01000017.1 GCA_015488875.1 Campylobacterota bacterium
CAGTGGTGGAACGGTAGACACGCTACCTTGAGGGGGTAGTGCCCTACGGGTGTGGAGGTTCAAATCCTCTCTGCCGCACCATATCTTCTTGTCATTTCATTTTACATTACAAACTTTTGCTTCATTCTAAAAAAAGTGTGTACAAATCCATATACCAATCCAATAATATAATACTCATCAATAAAGTGCTTAACATACTTTTAAAAAGTATCAATCTTAACAAAGTCAGATTTTCTGATTATCCACTCTCTTCGTAATTCTCGATAACTGGGAATAAGTCCTTTGACTTGATATGCAGTTTCTCTCTTCGGCTTCTTTCGAACATACATTTAATGTCTGTACAAATCGGAGCATTCGGAGACTTTCTAGCATGAGCTACCTCTGAAAAACATTAGAGCATAAAGCTATTTGGATGTTTCTATCGTTGGAGTAGCCCAATTTCTCACTTCAATAAATCCTTCAACTCGTCTTCTGTTTTGATATATTTGATATCTTCTACAACTTTGTCTTTTAGGGTGACTAGCACTATACTCTCTGTATCTATACCTTTTTTAAACTCTGCTGATATTGATGTATCGTAAATGAGTCCTACACTATAGTGCTGTTTTCTGAGATCTGGTAGGGCAAATGTGTTTCGTATGACTACAGGCATAGGGCTTACATCTGCTATGAATGATGCTTTTCGCTTCTGCAAATAGTCGGATGGTTGGTTCTTTAGAAACTCTTTGACTGTGTGACCTGTAGCTTTGGCAAATACTAAAATCACTTTATCTATAGAGTCATCAAGTGTCATACTCTTGTCAAATTGATCTGGCAAAGTATATGCCATAGTAGAACCCTTCTTGAGTCCGTCTGTGAGTGTAGCACTGTATTTGCTCGGATCGTAGTTGTCTTTACCTTTGATGGCAAACAATGCACCGCCACCCACTACTAGTAGTAGCAAAATCGCAAGTATAATTTTTTTCATAATATCATTTCCTTTTAAAAATTTCCGTATTCTATCACAATGCCATTAAGTATCCATAAACAATTGGCTATAATATCCATATGAAAGCGATCATAAATGCAACAATAATAGACAATAAAAGAGTATTGAGAGATTATAATCTCATATTTGATGACAAAATAATCTCGCTCACTAAAGATAATGTACCCAAAGAGTGTGAAATAATAGATGCTACTGGGTATTATGTGAGTGCAGGATTTATAGATATACATATACATGGTAGTGGTGGGGCGGATGTGATGGATGCTACACCGCAAGCATTGGATACCATATCTACGGCTTTGCCAGAGGGAGGTACTACGACATTCACAGCCACCACTATGACGATGTCACAAGATGAGATAGTGAAAGCTTTGGACAATATAGTGGACAATGGAGATAGAGTGGGTGGTGCAAAGATAGGTGGTATACATCTTGAAGGCCCATTCATCAATCCATCAAAATGTGGAGCTCAAGACCCTACTCATATCCAAAAGCCCAATTTTGAGTGGATAGAGCCATATTTGTCACATATCAAGATGATAACCATAGCACCTGAAATGGATGGGGCTAGAGAGTTTATAGAGCGAATTGGTCGTGAACATCCACACATATTGCTAAGCGTTGGTCATAGCGATGCCAATTACAAAGAAGCAAAAGATAGCTTCAAGTGGGGTGTATCTCATGCTACTCATCTCTTCAATGCTATGCCACCGCTACATCATAGAAAACCTGCACTCATAGGTGCTATATTTGATAGTGATATAACAGTAGATATCATAGCAGATTTGATACATACAGATGGAGTTATATTGAGTATAGTCGAACGGCTAAAAAGAGATAAAATCATACTTATTACCGATGCTATGAGAGCAGGATGTATGCAGAGTGGAGAGTATGAGCTAGGTGGTCAGAGGGTGACGGTGGCTGATGGCATGGCGACACTAGATAATGGTCTGCTAGCAGGTAGTGTACTCAAACTCAATCAAGCTGTATACAACTTCTATAATCATAGCGAAGCTTCATTGGCAGAATCTATATATATGGTGACTAGGCTTCCATCTGATAGATTGGGCTTGAATATAGGACGCTTAGAGGTTGGTTGTAGTGCTGATATCGTGATGTTTGATAGTGAGATAAATATAGCCAAGCTCTTTATAGATGGTGATTTGAGATATGAAAGGGGTGAAGATGCTAATTGATAGATTGAGAGAGAAAGAATATACTTTGGTTTTGTCAGGTGGTGGTGCTTTGGGTATCGCACATCTAGGCGTTGTGAAAGATTTGGAAGATAATGATATCAAACCTAGTGAGATAGTAGGTACTAGTATGGGTGGCATCATAAGTGCCTGCATGGCGATAGGTATGAGTGAGAGTGAGATATGTGATCAGATCAAAAAATTTGCAGGTATCACAAATTGGATCAAATTTTCCTTTTCTGGTAATGCTATCATAGACAATGACAAGATAGCAGATATGCTTGGTACTATCTTTAGAGATCGCAAAATGTCTGATGCCAAAACCCCACTAAAGCTCATCACTACAAACCTACTCAATGGGGAAAAGAGAGTATTTGAAGCCCACGATGATGTCTATATCAGGGATGCCGTATTGGCGACTATGGCGATACCAGGTGTATTTGATGAGCATACTATAGATGGAGGCGTATATGGAGATGGTTTTTTGTGTGAAAATCTAGGGGTAAACGAGGCTTCATATGATACTGTATTGGCAGTAGATGTATTGGGTAGCAACTCATTTGACCGAGAAATGCCAAACAATTTCTTCAAGACTTCCAATGTACTAGAGATGTTTGAGCGATCCATCAGACTACTGATATTAAATCAGTCAAAAACACATATAAGCAATAGTAAAAAAGATATATATCTACTAGAGCCAAATACTAGAGAGTACAGGACCTTTGACTTTCATAAGGTCGATGAGATTAGAGAGTTGGGGGTGGGGTTAGTATTTGAGTAGACCACAACTCCTGTAGCAATAACGCTGCTTATCACAACAGGAGTGATTATATGAAAACTTCGGCATCCTCTCCACCGACTACACACTTCTCACGAAAACAAGAATAAAAAGATAAGATTAAACAGACAAGAAGTATAATACAAGACTCAAGGCTAGTCCAATCAATATCACAAATTATTGATTGAAATAAAACCGTAACCCTTCACCACCCTAATCACAATAAAAGGAGTTTTTTATCATACATTAATACAAGCAAATAAAAATGAAATCACTAGTTATAAAGTAACATTATT
This sequence comes from Campylobacterota bacterium, assembly GCA_015488875.1. Taxonomy (GTDB): domain Bacteria; phylum Campylobacterota; class Campylobacteria; order Campylobacterales; family Sulfurovaceae; genus SZUA-451. The sequence continues at coordinate 3,259 of WFMX01000017.1, forward strand.
TAAAATTATACAATAAAAATATCCTCTCATTGCCTTATATAAGGTGCTATTCACATATTTTAGATAATATTTAAATTATAGTTAACAATGGAGATGAAAATGATGATATCAAGAATTATATCGACTACTATAGTAGCATCGTCGATACTTATGGGTGCCAATGCACTCGTAGAAAAGGCAAAACACAACGGACTAGTTGCGATACCTACCGATAGTAAGGAGCTAGCCAAGCTCACAGACCCAAAAGGTGTGATCACCCCTGAGAGAGTAGCCTTGGGCAAACAGCTTTATTTTGAGCCTAGACTCTCACTAGATGGTGAGATAAGCTGTCATACCTGCCATTTGCTAGATGCGGGTGGCGTAGATGGTATCCCTACATCCATAGGTCACAAAGGAGCCAAAAATCCTCACCATCTAAATGCACCTACTGTATACAATGCTGTATTTTTCGATAGACAGTTTTGGGATGGAAGAAGTCCTGACTTGGAGGATCAAGCCAAAGGACCTATGCAAGCCATACCTGAGATGGCGATCACTCCTGAGCTAGCGACAAAGAGGATCAATGATATACCAGGATATGTCAAGGCATTCAAAAAAGCCTATGGTGATGATGTCAAGATAGATTTTGACAAAATAGCATCTACTATAGCTATATATGAGAGGACGCTAGTGACTCCTTCGAGATATGATGATTTTCTCAATGGCAAAGATGACGCATTGACCAAAAAAGAGAAAGAGGGGCTTGCACTTTTCATAGAGACAGGATGTACAGCATGTCATGTAGGTATAGCGATAGGTGGCAAGATGCAACCGTTTGATTTGAGCTCAGAGTTCAAATACAACGATGTGGGTGACTTCAAAGGTGACAAAGATGGACTCATCAAAGCACCATCACTTAGAAATGTATCTTTGACTGCACCATACTTCCACAACGGTACGGTGGATGATTTGGCTACAGCTGTCAAGACTATGGGGGCAGTGCAGCTACTAGTAGATATATCTGATGAGGATGCAGCGAAGATAGTGACATTTTTGAAGTCCCTTGATGGTAGAAAACCAGATACAAAAGCACCAAAGTTGCCATAGATGATCATTTATAGTACGCAGTCAAACACTATCTCTGCTCACACAAAAAGAGCTATGGCATCAACAAACAGTAGGAGTAAAAATGAAATACAAAATCACTAAAAACAGACTCAAGAAGATAATGATAATATCATCCTTGATACTAAGCACCCATGCAGTCTATGCCAAAAGCACTGACTATAGTCTCATAAATATGTGTACCAAATCACAAAATATACTCAAAGAAAATATACTAGTGAGTATGGATGTAACTTATAGTAATTCCGAGGAGAAACTCTCCTCAACAAAAGAGAGTCTCAGCAAACAACTCAAAAAGCTCAAAGGTGAAAAGCTCTCAAAAAAGATGCATAAAAAAGCGTCATCGCTCCTGTCTAGCTGGGATAAAATCAAAGGCAAGATCTCTGACAAAACCACAAAAGATGGTGCTTCCAAACTCTATAGTGAGGTAGATTCATTTGACAAGAAGTGTCAATCTCTCATCAAAGATATCAAGAGTAAAAAGGTCAATGAGAGAAAGAAACTTGTCGCCACACTCAATCTAAAGGTACAAACACTCACAGCTCTATATATAGTCAGATCATGGGACGCGATAGATGAAAAGAGCTACAAAAGCAAATCAAAAATACTCCTAGATAGCTATGATAAGGTATACAAAAAGTTAGACGGCAAAATAGACAAAGAGGATTTGGTGAAGATAAACAAGGAGTTCACGGCTCTAAAATTTGTCACCACAAGCAATTCTGGACGATTTATGCCTGTTTTGGCTACCAAAAATGCGTCACGGATTGATGATATCACGACACAAATCTTAGAAGGAAAATGATATGAGATATACAAAAAACATAAAATTAATCTACATCTTGATGATAACCACAGTTTTTGGACTCACCTCCGCACAGGCTTCTGCCAAATCAGATA
>WFMX01000018.1 GCA_015488875.1 Campylobacterota bacterium
AAAAAAGTGTACTTAAGTATATCATTGATGGCTAAACCCAATCTAAAACACTTCATGAAATTCAAAAATATTGACACAAATCAATCTTTTTTAAGCAAAAGCGGACTACAATAGTAAAATTAAATTATAGGAATGGATTATGAATATTATAACAAGACCAAATACAGCAGAAGAGTTTGCTCCTGAGGGTGCTACAGTACCATTTTATAAGTATACGATAGATGGTAGCCAGATAGTAGAGTTCGACACATCAAAGTGTGGACCACCTGAGCCTATGGTCAATGCGATGATAGGGCTAAATATGGTAGATGAGGATACTAAGTTGCTGATGATAAATCATAAAAAACCAGGCGGTCTTCTCAATAAAATAGGTGAAAACTATGGTTATGAGAGTGTGGATACTCCTGATGGTGGCGTGCAGTTGCTATTTTCATACAAAAGTGGCGAGAGCGAAAAAGCAAATCTCTCCGACAACAGTTGTCACGGTTAGGTATTTGAATGTTTAGCGTATCTAAAGAGAGTGCACCACCGTTTGGCATGATATCACCATTTTTTTGGATAGGCTCTATATTTTATCTGTTAGGTAGTATCTTTTTGTTATTTCTGACTCCTGAGAATGGTCATTATGATTTGGCTATAGTGGGGTGGATGCATTGGTTTTTACTAGGTTTTATGATGATGATCATATTTGGAGCTATGGCACAGTTGGTGCCTGTGGTGGTGGAAGTGGGTCACTTCTCTGTAGATCTGTACTATATCATATGGCCGAATCTGCTGATAGGTACACTTACGATGAGCTATGGATTTTGGTTTGACCAAATGGTACTACCGTATGGTGGATTGCTTGTACTTGTATCTATGATCATATTTTTGTATGATACCCTTATGACCCTTCGCAAAGCTAGCAATATCACTCTGACGGTCAAGACGGTAATAGCATCCAATCTATTTCTGCTTGTGGGGATAGTCATCGGCTTTGTGATGTCGTTGGCTGTGAGTAGTGGAGCCGATGTAGATATAGCCAATTGGCTCGGAGCCCATGTAGTGATGGTGCTAGGTGGGTATGTGACTCTCACTATCATGGGTCTATCTATGATACTCCTACCTATGTTTGGATTGTCTCATGGATTTGATGACAAGCCAGTAGAGAGAGCTTTTAGATTGATGGTGGGTGGAGTTATATTCTATTTTATATCTACTCTATTTGGTTGGCATATGGGTAAATTTCTATCACTTATTGTGATGTTTGTCTCTGTGACACTATATATGTATCAGATTACTATCATATACAAGACTCGTGCTAGAAAAGAGATAGATGTATGGGTCAAATCAATGTTTATGGGCTACTCGTCACTTCTATTTGCATCTATTTTAGGACTAATATATATATTTACAAGTTATGAAAATGTTCTTATGTCGGCTGTATGGTTTTTGGTGATGGGTTTTTTCTCATTTTTGATAAACGGACACTTGTATAAGATCATCCCGTTTTTGGTATGGTTTGAGAGATATAGTCCACTTGTGGGGAAAGAGAAAGTGCCTATGCTCAATGAGATGTTGCCACATAGATTGGCTAGATTTGAGTTTATATTTTCATCAGTTGGCGTTTTGTTAGCAGGCATAGGTTTGCTCATAGGAAGTGCCGATCTATTCAAGGGTGGAGTCACTTTTGTTATTGCAGGTGCTGGATTTATGTTTGTGAGCGTCAAGTGGATGCTAAGCTATGGTAAATAATTAGGAGATTGACAATGTGTGAAATTACAAAAGAGAGTGTTTTTGATGCTGTGAGTACAGTGATAGATCCTGAAGTAGGGTTCAATCTAGTAGAGATGGGACTCATATATGATGCCATCATAGAAGAGAGTTGCAATGTGCAAGTAGTCATGACGCTCTCAACTAGAGGTTGTCCATTACATCAAATGATCACCCAATGGGTTCGTGAAGCTGTAGAGAAGTTAGATGGTGTAGGCGTAGTAGAGGTAGAGGTAGTGTGGGAACCAGAGTGGAATATCACTATGGCAGAAGACAATGTCAAGAAAGCATTGGCAGGATAGTTATCATCAAAGATATATTATCAATAAAACTGAATGAAGATTAAAATAACATAATTTTAATAAATGAGATAAATTTACTCTTAATTAAATTTTAAGATAATAACTATGGTATTTATCATATATTGATACAAATCAACGAGATACATATGTGATAAATGCTATTATGATTGCGTATATTTGCTAAGGATTTGGTTTGTGACTAAACCATACTCTTTCAGATACCAAAAACAAAAGGAGGCTATATGTCAGTAAGTAGACGAGACTTTTTAAAAAGTTCAGCAGCGGTAGCAGCAGCAGGAGCCGTAGGGATCACTGTCCCTCAGGAAGCAAAAGCAGCAGCAGCCAAGGCAGAATCAGACTGGAGATGGGACAAGGCAGCTTGTCGTTTCTGTGGTACAGGCTGTGGGATCATGCTCGCAACAAAAGGTGGTAAAATTGTTGCGGTCAAAGGTGACCCAGCGGCACCAGTGAACAGAGGTTTGAATTGTATCAAAGGTTATTTCAATGCGAAGATAATGTATGGTGCAGATAGACTCAAAACTCCACTTCTTAGGATGAATGATAAAGGTGAGTTTGACAAAAAAGGTCAATTCAAGCCAATATCTTGGAAGAGAGCATTTGATGAGATGGAAGTCCACATCAAAAAAGCACTCAAAGCAAGTGGGCCAGAGGGTGTAGGAGTATTTGCATCTGGTCAATACACAGTCATGGAGGGTTATGCAGCCCAAAAGATGATGAAAGCAGGATTTAGATCCAATGCTATCGATCCAAATGCTAGACACTGTATGGCATCAGCAGTTGTTGGTTTCTATCAGACATTTGGTATAGATGAGCCATCAGGATGTTATGATGATATCGAGCTTACTGATACTGTCATCTCTTGGGGTTCAAACATGGCAGAGATGCACCCAATTCTCTGGTCAAGAGTCACAGATAGAAAGCTGTCCAATCCTGACAAAGTAAAAGTGGTAAATATCTCTACTTACACACATAGGACTTCTGATCTTGCAGACATTGAGATCATCTTCTCTCCAAATACTGACCTTGCCCTCTGGAACTATGTCGCTAGAGAGATAGTGATGAGAGATGATAAAGAGAAGATTATCGATTGGGATTTCGTCAAGAAGCATATGGTATTTGCTGTTGGTCCTACAAATATTGGTTATGGTATGCGTAGAGCAGGTGAAAAATCACTCAAAGATGGTAAATATACTGCTCTTGAGATGGAGACTATCTCTAAAGAGATGGAGAAAAAAGTATCTGCCAAAGAGGCACCAGCATTGGCTCCATATGGACTCAAAGAGGGTGATACTATGAAGCATACTGCTGGTACACTCAAGCACTGGGAGATCAGCTTTGAAGAGTACAAGAAATCACTAGAGCCATATACTCTTGACTATGTAGCCAAGATAGCAAAAGGTGATCCAAACGAAGATATAGAAGCATTCAAAAAGAAACTACAAGCACTAGCTGATCTATATATAGAAAGAGGTAGAAAAGTAGTATCATTCTGGACAATGGGTATGAACCAACACACTAGAGGTACTTGGGTCAATACACTATCTTACAATGTTCACTTCATGCTCAACAAGCAAGCGAAGCCAGGTAGCGGTGCGTTCTCACTTACAGGTCAGCCATCTGCATGTGGTACAGCTAGAGAGGTCGGTACATTCTGTCACAGACTTCCAGCAGATATGATGGTCAAAAACCCTAAACATAGAGCAAAAGCAGAAAAAGTATGGGGCATACCAGCAGGTACACTCAACCCAGTAGGCAATCAACACATCATGAAGATCCATAGAGATATAGAAGATGGCGTTGTGAAGTTCGCATGGGTAAATGTATGTAATGCATATCAAGATAGTGCATCAGCTTCACACTGGATCAAAGCAGCACGAGAGATGGACAACTTCATCGTGACTTCTGACGGATACCCTGGTATCTCAGCAAAAGTCTCCGACCTTGTACTTCCATCCGCTATGATCTATGAGAAGTGGGGAGCATATGGAAACGCAGAGAGAAGAACTCAGCACTGGAGACAGCAGGTATTGCCAGTAGGTGATGCTATGTCTGATACTTGGCAGTGGGTAGAACTAGCTAAGCGATTTACAGTCAAAGATCTATGGGGTGAGTATACACTTAGAAACAAGAAAAAACTTCCTGATGTTATAGCTGATGCTAAAAAGATGGGATATACAGACGATACAACTATGTATGATATCCTATTTGCTAACGACAAAGCAAAAGCTTACAAGCTTGATGCTAATAAATTCCCTCAGCAAGGTTATGATAACTCTGAGTGTCTAGGTGATAGCAGAGATGTCAAGGGTAGTGATGGTGAAGTCTTCAAGGGTTATGGATTTATGATTCATGAGTATCTCTTTGAAGAGTATGCCTCATTTGGTAGAGGACATGGACATGACCTCGCACCATTTGAAGTCTATCACAAAGTCAGAGGTCTCAAGTGGCCAGTCGTAGATGGCAAAGAGACTCAGTGGAGATTTAATGTCAAGTATGACCCATATGCAGCAAAAGCCAATCCAAATGGTGATTTTGCATTCTATGGTAAGCTTGCTAAAGCACTATCCCAAGGTGACCTAAACGGTATCAAGGATAAGAAGAAGAAGCCACTTCCAAACAAAGCGAAAATCTATGCGAGACCATACATGGATCCTCCAGAGATGCCAGATGAGAAGTATGATACTTGGCTCTGTACAGGTCGTGTACTAGAGCATTGGCATAGTGGTACTATGACGATGAGAGTTCCTGAGCTTTTCCGTGCTGTTCCTGAAGCACTATGCTATATGAACCCGAAAGATGCCAAAGCAAAAGAGTTCAAAAACGGTGAACTCATTTGGGTAGACTCAAGAAGAGGCAAAGTCAAAGCAAGAGTAGAGACTAGAGGTAGAAATAGACCACCACAAGGGTTGGTATTTGTACCATGGTTTGATGAGAAAGTATTTATCAACAAAGTATGTCTTGATGCTACATGTCCTATGTCTAAGCAGACAGACTACAAGAAGTGTGCAGTAAAACTTTATAAAGTATAGTAAGGTTTTGTGACATTCGGAAGTGCTGTTTTAGCCTCGTTGTTATACGAGGCTAAAGCCATCATTTCCGATAAAGTTTACAACTAAGTATAATAGAAAAGAGAGGTCATAAGTGAAAAAAGAGGTCAAAAAAGTTCATATCACACCTAGGCGAAGGTTTTTTACAAATATCGCTCAAGGTACAGGAATGAGCATTATGGGAGGATTGTTGTGGGCTGGATATGCCCAAAAAGCGAAAAGCTCTGCACTTACTCTCAGACCTCCAGCAGCACTTGAAGAAGAGGATTTTCTGAAGACTTGTATCAAATGTGGTCTCTGCTCTGAAGCTTGCTTCAACAGAGATAGCAACAGAGATAAAGAGACACTAGAGCATAGACCAGCAACACTCAAGATGGCGAAAGCACAGGATGATGCTACTATAGGTACACCATTTTTTGTGCCATCAGAGGTGCCATGTTATATGTGCGAAGATATTCCTTGTGTGCCTGTATGTCCTACGGAAGCACTAGATATAACAAGTGTGAGCAATGACAAAGGTGAGCTGGACTTCAAGATGATGAATATGGGCTTAGCAGTCGTAGATAGTAACTCTTGTATAGCTTTTTGGGGTATACAATGCGATGCATGCTATCGTGCATGTCCATTACTAGATGAGGCTATCAAGCTAGAGTATGACAGAAACGAGCGAACAGGTAAACATGCTTTTCTCAAACCTATAGTAGATATGAATATCTGCACGGGTTGCGGTCTATGCGAAAAGGCTTGTGTGACAGAGAAGCCTGCTATCTTTGTACGCCCTAGAGAATTGGTACTTGGCAAACCAGGTGATCACTATGTCAAGGGTTGGGATGCAAAAGATCAGCAGCGAGTTGCACAACAGTCCGACAAAGATATGACTACACATACAGAGAGAAGCAAGTCTGAAGCAGTTGACTATCTCAACACAGGAGTAGATTTTGAGTAACTATAAATATCTAATCCTTAGAAGGATAAGTCAAATTACTCTATTGGTGCTCTATTTTGGTGCCAATGCTTATGGCTGGAAGATGCTTGCGGGTAATCTCTCAAGCTCAACTATATTGGGTACGATACCGCTGAGTGACCCTTTTGCTCTTTTGCAAATGCTTGCAGCGGGTGCAAGTGTGGGGGCTACAGCTTTAGTTGGTGGATTGGTGATAGTCTTTTTTTATGGATTGATAGGAGGAAGGGCATTTTGCTCTTGGGTTTGTCCTGTCAATATGGTGACAGATGCTGCCAATTGGCTCAGACGCAAACTCTATATAGATAAGATAGAGAGAAAAATATGGGTGAGTAGAAATCTAAGATATTATTTGATTATACTAGCTCTCATTGTCTCTTTTGTGTCAGGCTTGGCAGCTTTTGAAGTCATATCACCCATCACTATACTCAATCGTGGCGTAATATTTGGCTTTGGTGCTGGTGCAGGATTGCTTGTAGCGATCTTCTTTTTTGATCTCTTTGTACTTAAAAATGGCTGGTGTGGACACATATGTCCACTAGGAGGCGTACACTCTATCATAGGTAAATATAATCTATTTAGAGTCAAACACAACAGTGACAACTGTACACTTTGTATGAAGTGTAAAGATATCTGCCCTGAAGTGCAAGTACTTGATATGATAGGCAAACGAAGTGACTTTGTCGCAAAACAGGAGTGTACTAACTGTGGACGATGTGTAGATGTCTGCAATGATGACGCACTAGGATTTAATATCCGCAATTATATGAAAAACAACCAGGAGGTAACCGATGAAAATGTTAATTAAAACAGTAGCGTTGACTTCACTGCTAGTGGCTACAAGTCTCTATGCAGCAGAAGCAGCCAAAGCAGCAGAGCCAGCTAAAGATGCAGTAAAACTCGTAGATATCAATGCAAAAGTAACTGACGCTGATAGAATTGCCAAAGAGGACCTTGGCACAAAAAAAGAGGTAACAGAATCAACTTTAGGTCTTAGGAAGAGTGACATATACAAAGAAGGCAAAGATACGGCAGGTGTGAAGACAGATTATAGCCGTCCTGCACCTGGTACCTCTACTAAGTTTGAGAGAGCATACGAAAATGCACCACCTATGATACCTCATAGCGTGGACGGTCTCCTACCTATCACTAAGGGTAATAACCAATGTATAGGTTGTCACATGCCAGCAGAGGCAAAATCTATGGGCTTAGGTGCTACACCAATCCCTCAGTCTCATATGACTGATTATAGACCTACTACAGTCTATAAAGATGGTGAGTTAGTAAAAGAGGGTAAGACAGTTGGTATGAACGGTGAACTTGGAAATGTGGGTGATATCAAATTGGCAAAGGTCAAAAAACTTGATCACCTCTACCAAGGTAGATTTAACTGTTCACAATGTCATGCACCACAGTCAAAAGGTGATACTGTAGTGGGCAATACATTTAAGGGTGAGTTCAAGAATAATGGTGAAAAGTCTAGCTCTAACTTGATAGATGTTATGAATGAAGGTGTCAAATAGTGGCATCAAGACGCGAATTCTTCAATGCATTTCGCAAACCTGCTGACATAGTCAGTAGGCAAGTCTCCAAGGAGGAGCTGCTCGTCAGACCTCCTTATGGCTTGTCAGAGTCTCTTTTTCAGAGTGAGTGTCCTGCTTGTGATAGTCAAGCCTGTGTCGCTTCTTGTGAACAAAAGATTATTTTGATTCGTGCAGACAAAACCCCTATGCTCAATTTCTCAAAAACAGGGTGTACATTTTGTGATGAGTGTGCTATAGCGTGTCCATCTACTGTATTGGACTTGGAACACAAGGCAACGGCAGAGGATATAAATGCAAGGTTTCGCATATCTACTGAGGGGTGTGTAGCTCACAATGGAGTGATATGTTTCTCGTGTAAAGAGCCATGCATAGATGATGCCATACTTTTCAACGGTATGTTCAACCCCGTCATAGATGAAGACAGATGCACAGGGTGTGGGTACTGTATGGCTAGATGCCCCACGCAAGCTATCAGCTATATAGCGACAAAGATAGCTACAATTGACAAGGAAGAGGAGTGATTATGAGTATAGATGAGTTGAGGGGATCGTATCCTAAACTATTTGATAAGTTACCAGAAGATACTACAGAGTTGAGATATATACTTGTGATAGATGAAAATTTTAACGATGTGGATTCTGATGAGTTTGATGCTATAGACCCTGAAGATTTCAACTATATGGTATATGTGACAGAGTTGCTTCAAGAGAAGATAGGCGAAGAGCTATATGAAAAACTAGCGATCACATATGAGGATGGTGGCATCTTTGAAGATTGCTATGATGCTAGTGATGGACTCTTTGGTGTCATGACCAAAAAGAGTGAAGATGGTATCGCTAGAGCTTTTTTGGATGAGATAGAGAGAGTTCTTTGAGTCGGACTATGAAAAATATAATGTTCATCATGCAAAACTCATCGGACACGATGGCTTCAGCCTCGTCAAATCTTGGAGCCAAGGTAACACTTCCTAGTTTTGCAAGAAATCTAATGCCTGTCTTTTTATTGTTTGTTTCGACACTCTATAGTGCGACCATATCGCCTACAAAAGAGTTGAATGCTAGTGGATATGTATATGATATAGCAGTGGATGAAAAATACCTATATGCAGGCACAGGAGATGGTGAGCTACAAGTGTTTGACTACCGATCAAACGCTATAGTCGATACGATAAAACTCCCAAAGATAAAAGACTTCATGGGTGATGAGATAGCTCCAAAAGTTTTCAGTGTGGATCATCTCAATGGCAAGTATCTATTGCTTAGCGAAGCCAAATCAGGATATAGGGAGCTATATATTCATGAAGGCAATAGCACAACAAAGATAATCTCTCTCGAAGATAAACAGACACTAGCTAAGGCAAAATTTGTAGATGATGATCATCTGTTTTTGGCAGATTTGGGCAATGATGTGATGCTCTATAGCTTGAAAGAGAAAAAAGAGTTATATAAATTTCAGATAAGCCAATCAAAGTTTTCTGATTTTGCCCTCAATGAAGATAAAAGTATGGTTGCCCTAGGATGCGAGAGTGGAGATATATCTATAGTTGATATAAAAAAAGGTGAGATAGTTCAAGTCTTGAAGGGGCAAAACCTAGACAACACATATAGGGTAGCATTCAGAAACAATATAGTGACAGGTGCAGGTCAAGATAGGCGAGCCTCTTACTATACACTACCCAAAGGCGATGGTGGATATTTTAAAGGTTCATTTCTTATATATGCTACAGCACTCAGCCCTAGCGGAAGATATGCGGCCTATGCCATAGATGAAGATAATGATATAGCCATATATGATCTCTCCACTCATAGTCGCATAGCACTACTTAAGGGGCAAAAGAGTACACTAAATACCATAGTTTTTTTGGACGAAAAGATACTTTTTTCCGCTAGTAGTGACCCAAAGATAATGATGTGGAAATTGCCATAAAAATATAAATACAAAGGATAGAGATGAATATATCAAGCATAGTAGTACAGTGCAAACAAGAGAATTATGATGAGGTCAAAAAGTCACTTGAAGAGAGTGAAATTTGTGATTATCACTTCGGTGAGCAATCCACAGGCAAGATCATCATCACGATAGAGGGCAAAGATGTAGAAGAGGATATGTATAGACTCTCAGTGGTACAAGCAATGCCAAATATACTAGCTGCCGACATGATGCAGACATATCAAGAGGATCAGCTAGATGAAGAGATCAAGAAGCTTGAAGCTGCTGATTCGGTGCCAAATGTACTAAGTGATGATAGTATCAATTTTAAAGATATCGTATATAATGGCGATCTCAAAAAAAAGTATTAGAGTATAAGGATATTAGATGGCAGCAGTCATAGAGTCAACTATAAAGAGTAATCCTCTAGGCAGATGGTATATAGAGATAAGCGATACTATGAAAGAGGATAGTATGGAGATATGTTTGGATATATATGAGTATGCAGACAAGATAGAGAAGATGGGTGCAGAGTATGGTGGTGTGGCAGAGGTGATGTGGTCTAGCGAGGATAATGTCACCCCACAGCAGATAAATGAAGTGCGTCAACAAATCATGCAGTATGAAGCAGAAGAGGCAGCCAGAAAAGAGGCAGAGAACAATGCGTCACCAACACATCAAGAAGATGGAACTCCCAATTTTCAATGAAAAAAATAGCTAAAGAGATATACGGAGTAGGTATACTATTTTTCTACTATATGAAGTATATCATTCTCGTTGGCTGGCCTATACTCCTATATGGTTTGGAGTATAGACCAAATTATATCATGAATATATTGTGGCTATTTTGTTTAGCATTAATGCTAAAAGATATGATATTCAAGTTTGTCTTGAAGAGAAGTCATTGCGACGGTTGGGATAACGGACGCAAGCAATAGAGCGACCCATCGTCTGCTCAATGCACAAATTGATGCAGTCTCTCCTTGTTGTATATGTTAATATCTGATGTTACGCACTCCATCGAAAGTGGTGCTTTAGCTCCACCAAAATATAAATAGATTGCATAAAAGAGATGAACTACTCTTTTATGATGTAAAACCAAGGCTATCGAGCTATCTCCGATATCAAAGCTAAAAACTTTGCACCATATCTCTCATATTTGACCTCTCCTATGCCATGAACCATAAGCATATCCTCTTTTGTTTTGGGTAGCTTGATGGTCAACTCTTTGAGGGTTTTGTCTGAAAATACTATATATGGTGGGATGTTATTGGCTTGGGCTATCTCTGTTCTGAGTGATTTGAGCTTTTCAAATATCTCCTGATCATAATCGTCTGAGAAGCTATCTGCTATCTTTTTGATGATAGATTTTTTGACCGTGAGTCTATCTTCTCGCAGATCTACCTCTTGTACTCCTCTGATGATCTCAGCACCAAACTCACTCAATTTATAGACTTTGAACTCACCTATCTCTACCGCTCCCAACTCCAGCAACCTATCTGCTATAGTGAGCCATTGTGCCTTGGAGTATTCGTCACCTATGCCATATACCGAGAGCTTGTCATGATGGTTTTCTAGTACTCTCTTCTCTCTGCTTCCTCTGAGGACATCTACTACATAGTGCAGTCCAAACTTTTGACTAGTTCTATATATGGCAGAGAGCAGCTTGCGTGAGGCTGTTGTGATATCTATCCGCTTTATATCTGGCTCTAGGCAGTTGTCACACTTGTCCATGCAACGATCAATATCATCATCGAAATATTTAGCTATGGTCTGATGACGGCACTCTTCGCCATTGGCAAATCTTACTATACTGTCTAGCTTATTGTATACATGTTGCTTGTAGGGTGTATCTGGCAAATCATCTATGAAAAACTTCTGCTGTACTATATCTTGGGCAGAAAAGAGTAATAGTGTCTCTGCTTCTAGCCCATCTCTACCAGATCTACCTATCTCTTGGTAGAAATTTTCTAATGTCTTGGGCATACTCATATGGACTACAAATCTGATATTGCTCTTGTCTATACCCATACCAAATGCGATGGTAGCTACCACTATAGAGATGCGGTCAGATACGAAGTCGGCATAAGTGCTATTTTTGACCTCTGTGGGCATGCCTGCATGATAGGGTTTTGCATCTATCCCTTTCGTCTGCAAAAATTGGGCTATAGCTTCTGTAGATTTGCGTGAGAGTGTATATATGATACCTGCATCACCTCTATGTGATTTGAGAAACTCTAGCAACTGCAATCTACCATCTTTTATACGGTGTTGTGCTTTTATGGTGAGATTGGAGCGAAATAGTGAGCCTCTGACTCTCAGGGGATTGTCTAGCTTTAGTTGATTTGCTATATCTCTCTCTACACTATTGGTAGCAGTGGCTGTAAATGCAGCTATGGGTATATCAGGAAACTGCTCTTTGAGTAGAGATAGCTCTCTGTAATTTTCACGAAACTCATGTCCCCACTCACTCACACAGTGAGCCTCATCTACCACAAAAAAGTTGATATTGATATAGTGTAGCATTGATATGAAGTAACTATTTGTCAATCTCTCTGGAGCTACATATAGTAGCTTTATCATCCCTTTTTTGAGCCTCTTTTCTATCTGATCTGACTCCTCATGTGTCTGCATAGAGCTCAACATAGCAGCAGATATACTATTGGCCTGTAGTGCGACTACTTGATCATGCATGAGTGCAAGTAGCGGTGATACTACTACCGTGACACCACCCATCATGAGTGATGGAAGCTGATAGCACAATGATTTACCACCACCCGTAGGTAGTATCATGAGTATATCTTTTAAGTCTAGTATGGCATCTACTACCTCTTCTTGTAGAGGTCGGAAGCTCTTGTGACCAAAATACTCTTCTAATAGTTCAAACTTTTTCATAATAAAATAATATCTCTTTATCTATAGTGTGTGAATTTTTATAACATATTGCAATCTTTTAGCTATCTTTCAAGAGTCTAGTAGCCAATTTCGCTACATAGTCTGGTGTCTCTTTGCGTGTTTTGTCGTATAGTTTGGTGACATAGTTTTCTAGCACTTTGTGGCTATTGATCTTTTTGCTACCCGATGGCACTTTGATGTATCTACCATCTGAGCCTAGCTCCCATCTTAGCTGATTGTCTTTGAGCTGTAGTAGCAGTATCTGCTCTGCTCGTCTTGCTAAGTTTTTCTCTAGTATGGGTGTCATGAGTTCTACTCTTCGGACTAGGTTTCTAGGCATCAGATCGGCACTAGAGATGTAGCAGCCTATCTTGTCATGCTTGAAGTAATATATTCGTGGATGCTCTAGATATTTGCCTATGATGGAGTGAACTTTGATATTTTCGCTCACCCCCTCTACCTGTGGCTTTAGACAACATATACCTCTGATGATGAGGTCTATTTGTGTACCTTCATTTGATGCCTTATAGAGTGCTTTTATGATGTGTGGATCCACTAAGGAGTTGGATTTGAGTATGATATGCCCATCTTTGCCATGTGTTGATTCGCTCTTTATCATCTCTAGTAGTTTTGGCTTGATCATAGCTGGAGACATATATAACGCCTCTAGCTCTGTATGAGTAGAGAATCCTGTGAGAAAGTGGAAAAACCTAGTGGCATCATCATTTAGTAGTACTTTTGTGGTGAAGTAGCTCATATCTGTATATATCTTGGCCGTACTAGGGTTGTAGTTGCCTGTCGCTAAGTGTAAATAGCTCTGAAACTTCTTGCCCTCTCTCCTGATGACCTGTGCTATCTTGGCGTGTACCTTTAGCCCTGGTATGCCATACACGACATGAGCCCCTGCATCTTCTAGGGATTTTGCCCATACTAAGTTGTTCTCCTCATCAAATCTAGCTTTTAGCTCCACAAGCACAGTCACCTGCTTGCCATCCCTCACCGCTTCTATGAGTGATTTGATGATAGGTGATTTGGGTCCTGCCCTATAGAGTGTCATTCTGATAGCTATGGTATCTGGATCTTTTGCTGCTTGCTTGATGAACTTTACTACAGGATCGAAGCTATCAAATGGGTGATAGAGTAGTATATCTTGTTTCTTCATGGCTACAAATATATCTTCATGATTGAGAGGTGGTAGCGTCTTTGGTGTAAATGTAGGCAGGATAAGGTGGGATAGTGCCTTGTCTCCTACCACTTGCCAAAAACATCCCATATTTAGTGGTACTCCTACATATTGATATATGTCGTTATATTTGAGCTTGATGTGTAGATTGAGGAAGTTGACTAGATCTTCATCTGCATCATCCATCAGCTCTAGCCTCACTAGCGAGCCTTTGTTTCTAGCCCTCAGACCCTCTTCTAATATCTCTAGGAAATCATCAGCCTCCTCCTCTTCGATGGCTATGTCTGCATTGCGTGTCACCCTAAATGGTGTAGAGGCTATCACTCTAAAACCTGGGAAGAGATCCTTAATATAATTTTTGACCACACTCTCTATGGGTATAAATATATGCTCTACTTGTATAAATCTAGGCAGTATCCGTGGTATTCTGATCAGTCCATGTTTGATGTTTTTGGCATTGTCCACGAGTGTGAGTGCAAGTCCGAAACTCAGGTTGTTTAGGTGCGGGAAAGGGTGCTTTGAATCTACTGCTATTGGTATGATGACAGGGTAGATTTGTTCAAAAAATATAGCTTTCACTATCTCTTTTTGTTCACTGCTTAGGGCTTTGTGCGATTTGATAGATACCCCATGCATCTCAAGCATCACCAAGATATCTCTATAACACTCCTCTACTACCTTTTGTTCTCTATGTAGATATTCGCGTATCTCTGCCAATTGCTCTTTGGGGGTAAGCTTGTCTGCCCCTGTCTCTTGTACTCTAGCGGCATATAGTGATTTGAGTCCAGCCACTCTTATCATATAAAACTCATCAAGATTTGTACCATATATAGCTAAAAATTTCAGCCTCTCTAGAGGTGGTAGGTTTTCATCTTGTGCCTGAGCTAGAACACGAGTATTGAACTCTAGCCAAGATAACTCTCTGTTAAAGTATAGTTGTGGTGAGTTGAGATCAGTCATGGTCGCCTCTTAGTTTTTCACAATTATATCAGATTTATCGTATCAGCTACCCTATAGAGAGCAATAGAATGGAGTATATGTTTATGATTTTTTGCCTAATTCATTTGATAGAGGTTTGCTTGAAAGCTTTCGTAGCTATCTCTCTACCATCATCTAATAGTTTGATCTTTTGTGCGTCTATGGATCTGCCAGCATCATCAAGTTCGAAAATTATCATTTGTAGATGCGTTTGGCAACTATCTGGTATATCGAAATGCCCTCCTGTGCCTTGCAAGTATCGCCTTATGGGGGTATCGGTACTCATACCTATGACATTGTCTCTGCATCCTGTCATGCCCACATCTGTCACATAGCAACACCCCATATTTATCTGAAGGTCATCTGTACCTATATGCGTATGTGTACCTATGATAGCACTGACTCGCTCACGAAGTAAGTGAAGTAGAGTCTGCTTCTCCGCTGTGGACTCTGCATGCATATCTATGATGATATGTTTGATGCCTTGTGCTTCTAACTCCTCTACTACCTCCACTATCTTGGTAAATGGATTGTCTACCATAGGCATGGTGTAGTAGCCCATGAGATTGATGATGGCTACTTTGTACTCAGAAATTGTTGTGATGTGTATGCCTGTACCCTCTGTCTCTTTGGGGTAGTTGACGGGTCTTATGAGTGGGTATCTATCAAACAGTGTCAATATCTCTTTTTTGTCAAAGCTGTGATTGCCACCGCTCATGACATCTATGCCATGATCCAAAAGCTCTACACAGTTTTTTTCTGTAAGCCCAAAGCCATGGCTTGCATTTTCATAATTGGCTATGACTATATCTAGCTGATACTCTTCTCTCAATCGTTTGAGATTTTCACCTATGGTATCACGAGCAGGTCTACCCACTATGTCACCTATAAATCCTATCTTCACTAGCTAAAAGACTCTAGCTCTCTATGGTTTTACCAGCGAATGGCAACAAGGCACTAGCCCAAGTCAATCCACCACCAAATGTATCTAGTAGCATCAACTCACCATATTTTAATCTACCAGATTCATATATATCATTGATCGCCATAGGTATAGATGCTGCTGATGTGTTGCCATACTTGCCGACTGTGAGGACTACCTGATCTTCTCTCATCTTGAGGGCATCTCCTACCGCCTTGATGATGCGGTAGTTGGCTTGATGTGGTATGAAGTGTGGTATATCCTCTGAAGATATATGGTTGTTTTCCAATATCTCTATCACATCCTTAGTGAGAGTCTTGACGGCTAGCTTGAATGTCTCATTGCCCTTCATCTGTACGAAGTTTAGCCCCTCATCTATCACTTGTTGACTTACAGGGTGGACAGTACCAGGAGCAGGTGTCATCAGAAAGTCGGCATACGAGCCATCTGCCGAAGCATGTATATCTATCATAGACTCACTTTTATCATGCGTGGCGGACATAATCGCCGCACCAGCACCATCACCAAAGAGTATACAAGTGCCTCTATCTGTATAGTCTACTATAGATGAAAACTTCTCTGCACCTACTATGAGTATATTTTTCTTCATACCAGACTCTATAAATGCCTTGGCTATAGATAGCAGATAGACAAAGCCACTACACGCAGCCGATATGTCAAATGCTTGGACATTCTTGATGCCCAATTTATCAGATATGATGCAGGCTGTTGATGGCATGTTGAAGTAGTCTGGTGTGACTGTCGCACATATGACTAAATCTATATCATCTTTGCTTATCCCTGCTCTATCTATAGCTTTTTGAGAAGCTTTTGCCCCCATATCGCTAGTGTACTCATCGTCTGCTGCGATGTGCCTCTCTTTTATACCTGTTCTCTTTGTGATCCACTCATCACTTGTATCAACCATCTCCTCAAGATCACTGTTTGTAAGTATCTTTTGAGGTACATATGCTCCTATAGAGCGAAATGATGCATAAACGGGATTTGATAATGACATATATATCCTTGCGTAATTGTTGAGCATATTCTACCATAATATTTTGATATTTCTAAAAAAATTTCATTTTTATGGCTTATTTTAGTAATTTGTGTAGTGTTATTGCACTGAATTATCCCGTTTGGCTGTTGTGGAGTACACCACAATACTCACTCTTGAATATAGGAGAACCTGAGATGCCAAACTTCTCATACTCCGCTTCTACTCCTTGTAAAATCTCATCCGATACAGGCTTTTTGTTGATGATATACCCTACTAGATCTTTCTCTATATCAAACTTGGGTTGTACACATATGGCACTCCAAAAGAACTCTCCGCTTTTAGTAATGGACTTGATATATCCTGCCCATATCTGTCCTGATGATGCCACTTCAAAAGCCTGTTGACATATGCCATCTGGCATATCGGGGTGCTTTGATATGTCAAAAGAGACACCCACTATCTCTTCGCGACTATATCCAGTCATATCTCTAAATTTTCTGTTCGTGTAAGTGATGGCACCATCCCTATCCATCTCTATGATCATCATTTTGCCATCATACGGCATAGCACTATCTTTGGGATCTTCTTGTACTATTATTTTGCCTGTAAGACTATTTTTAAACTCTCTCATCAATTATCCTCGATAATAAAACGGTATAAGACAATACTAGCATAATATTGTCAAAAACTATCTTAGTTTGCTCTCCAAACCAAAGCAACCTCATTTACTACAATATCGCTTCTCCTAGGCTTGATAGCGAAATCATCTATACTGCAACTATCTATACTACACTTATCTTCTAGCTCATCTACCTTGTCATCTAGCTCATCCATCAAATCATCTAGCTTGCTTTGAGCCTCTTGGACTCTCTGCTTGGCTCTGTCGACATCACCTTTCTCTTTGAGTATTCGTGAACCTTTGCTGAGAGTAGTGCCTATCTTTGAAGTGCTTTTGCTACCAAAGAGAGCCCCTATCACTGCCATACCAGCAGATATCATAGTGTCTGTGGTCTTGCTACTGACATCCGACTCCTCTTTGTCTACCCTCTCCAATGCTCTATTGAGTCTATCTTGTAGAGTCTGTTCTTTCCTACCATACCTCTCTTTGATCTTCTCTATCTCTATCTCTTTTTCTTCATCTAAGATATCTTGGAGTCGCACTTTGAAATCGCCTAGTGTCTCATATGGTTTGGACTCTAGCTTGGGTGACTTACATCTAAAGAGTTCTAGTTTTTTCTCATGATATAGCCAATCTTCTAGACCTTTGGTCACTCCCCTGAGTCCTCGATCTTTGTGTATAAATTGAGGTACTCTCCTGAGTTTTGCTCCGCTAGGCATCTCTCTAGGTAGACGAGTGAAGTCATCCTCTCTCGACTCAGCACTACCCCAATCTATATCTCTACCATCACTATCTAGTAACACCTCTAGTGTCTGCTTCTCTTTCTCATCTATACCTCTAGATTGGTTGAAAAAGCCCACTTCAACCTTGGCTGAAACAGTTGCACTGTATCTATTGACTCCTCTTGGGTCTATCTCGTAGTATTGCGATATGGAATCATCTATGGTATTGTAGCTCTCATACTCTCCGTCATCACTATTGGAGCTTGGTTCTACTGGGATATCTTCACTCACCTCCCCTTTTTGCTTCGTCATGAGCATAGATATATCACTCTTTTTGAGCGGACCTTTGAGATAACTCATCACCCATCTAGTGGCAAATAGCCTTATGTCATCAAGGTGTGCACTCTTTAGCAGGAAAGTCCTCTTTGGCATAGAAGAGAGTATCTTTTTTATCTGAGCTCTGTCGAAGCTAGAACCCACTTTGCCATCAAGTCCATCTATGATCCTATCTATATCTTGTGAGGTTTGCAATCTACCTATAAACCATGTGCCGATATTTGACAAGCCTTTATAGTCCAAATCTACAGGGTTTTGGGTACTTAGCACGACACCTACACCAAATGCTCTAGCTTGTTTGAGCAGTAGTAGCATAGGCTCTTTTGATGGAGGATTTTTGCTAGGTGGGAAAAATCCATATATCTCATCCATATATAGTATGGTTTTGAGTGCAGTTGTTCCACTCTGATGACGCATCCATGCTATATATCTGTTGAGTAGTAGGGTGACAAAAAACATCCGTTCATTATCGCTGAGGTGAGCTATGGAAAATATAGCTATCTTCGCCTTGCCATCTTCGTCATAGAGGAGCTTTTGGATATCTAGCTCTTCGCCCTTTAGCCACGAACCAAAACTAGGTGACGATATGACTGCATTGAATTTGGTAGCAAACTTAAATCTATCTGCTTGCGGATAGTAGCTATCTAGTGGTAGTACACCCACCTTTTTGAATGCTGGGTTGATGATAGCTCCTATGATCTCCTCTATGGATATATTTTTACCATCACTCCAGCGATCTAGGATGATTTGGGCGAGTAGGATATACTCTTTGGAGTTGATGGGGTCTGCCTCTATATCTACGAGTGAGAGCAGACTAGATACTGTTGATTTGAGAAATGATGCTAGAGTATCGCTCTCATCCATCACTTCACTAGGTGGTGCTTCTAGCGATGCTAGTATATTGATACTCACGCCAGCACTACTGCCAGGGGTATAGATAGTCTTTGGTACTGAGGCAAACCTCTCTACCCTTTGGGCATCTTGATCCCAACTCTCTATGCCATCTCTCCACTCTTTGGATATCTCCTTTGCATATGCCGATGGCTCTTCACCTTTGGCTATAGCTTCATCTTTGACCCAAGGTGTGAAGCTCTCCACTGAGAACGAGGGGTCAGTCAAACAGAGATCTCCCATATCTCCTTTGGGGTCTATCACTATAGATGGTATATTGTCCATAGCAGCCTCTTCGATAAGTCCTATACCTAGACCCGTCTTTCCACTACCTGTCATGCCTATGATGGCAGCATGTGTCGTGAAGTTTTTGTTTTTCAGAAGTGTGAGTGCCTCTGCAGCCTCCATACTCTTCTCATCTATATCCTTACCCATATAGAATAGTCCGAGTTTTTCATAAGTCTCTTTAGCCATTTTGTCTACCTCCGAAAAAGAATTAAATAATGGATATATTG
>WFMX01000019.1 GCA_015488875.1 Campylobacterota bacterium
ATCTAATTCAAATATACCCCAAGGAAACAATATGAAAAAAATTCTACTAACAGCACTCATCTCTCTAGGTGCAATCGGCTTTATGACAACTACTGCAAGTGCGAACGAAGCAACAACTGCTAAATGTCAGTCAGGCAAATGCAATGGCGACATGGCTAAGAAAAAAGAAGCAGCAGCCAAAGAGGATGCCAACAAAACAAAAGAGGCTCCTGCTAAAGGTAAATGCGGTCAAGGTAAATGCGGAAGCAAATAGAAACCATTTAACACTATAATCTCCTAAAATACCCCCCCCACTATCTAGGGGGTGTATCAATTAATCCACAATAATCTACTATAATACTAAAAATATTTCCAAAAGGATATATATGAAAAATATAATAATAGCATCTCTTATACTGCTTGGTCTGTTAGGTTGCGAAAGTAAAGAGGAGATAGAGAGAGCCAAAAGAGCTGAAGCATTCAAACAAGAGCTTGTAGTCAAAGCCAAAAAAGAGAAAGAGCTAGAGTTACAGAAGAAGAGAGATGCGGATATCAAGGTAGAAAAAGAGAGGCTAGCAAAGCTCCAAAAGCTCAAAGAGGATGAGGCAAGAGCAAAAGAGCCATCCCTGATGAACAATCTAGGTGTCTCAATGGATGATGGTAAACTTATAATAGATACCAACAAAACAAAAAATTTCTTTAGTGATATAGGCAAAAAACTCTCTACGGCAGACAAAGAACTCAAAGAGGGAAATCTCACGATCACCAAGGAAGCTGGAGTAGAGATCAGCAAAGAGAGTATGAGTATAGACTTCAACAAAACAGAGACATTTTTGGAATCTTTTGGCAAAAAGATAGAAATTTTCTCAAAAGAGTTTGACAACTTATCAAAATCATTCTATAATGATGACAAAAATAACACTCAAGAGGAAAAATAGTGCAACCTATAGATATGAAATCACCAGAATTTTTAGCAGAGATGGAGAAAACAGAGGTTTTTGTAGAGAAAGTCGATAAACAATTTGGATTTGTTCAAAACCCTAACGAAGATGTAAACGAGGGAGTCATCATGGGTCTCGCTAGAAACAAGATCATATATGGCAAGAGATTTTGCCCATGTTTTATGGTCATTGGTGAGACCAAGGAGGAGAGAAAAGAGGCAGACAATAGAATCTGCCCTTGTAAGCCTGCATTGGAAAAAGAGATACCAGAAGATGGCCTATGCCATTGTGGCATATTTTGCACACCAGAGTATGCAAAAGAGCAGAGAGCCAAAGACGAGACAGAAGAGGTGGCACACCAGCACTCAAAAGGACTCAGCAAAAAACAAGCAGAAGCACTACTAAAACAAGAGCAGCTAGATGCTGATGAACTAGAGGCTCTATTGGAAGCTAGAGAACTGGGTATGATATCATTCACTCTAGTAGATGTCAGAGAGCATATGGAGTATCAGATGGGTCATATAGTAGGTACAGATATACTAGTGCCTACATCTATGTTCTACGCAAAAGTTGAGGATATCAACGACAAAAAGAGACATCCTGTCATAGTATACTGCCACACGGGAAGTAGAAGCTTTCAAGTACAGCACGCTATGAAGTCGTTAGGCTTTGAGCAAATATCAAATCTACAATATGGAATAGTCAGCTATAATGGAGCTACCCAGAGAGGATAATCGGACATTGGTTTTGTGAACGGAGCAAATGAAAACTCTTTTTGATGATAGTGACCTCGCAATTATTATGAAAAGTGACATCTATCAAATTGCGTAGGGTCAGTTCACCAACCATTTCTGCGTGCAGACACAGCTCTTATTCTCTTACTCACAAAACCAAAAACCAAAACAACTAGCTAATTTTCAGTATCATTTGGGTATAATCCGCTCCTATTTTACATAAAGGACTACAATGTTAGAAGGCATTATTAGAGAGAGTATCGGAAAACGCAATGCAAAGCAGTTGAAAAGAGATGGTTATCTAATCGCGAATATATATGCAAATGGTGTAGAGAACATCAATGCGGCATTTAAGCGCGGTGAGTTTATGAGAGCAGCGAGAAACAAAGAGACTTTCGCATTTCCTATCAAGGTAGGAGACCAAGAGTTGAATGTAGTCATACAAGAGTATCAGCTACACCCAGTAAATGGAGATGTACTACATGTAGACCTCAGAGTAGCAGTACCAGGTCAAGTGACTAAGTATCTAGTGCCAGTCAGACTAGAAGGTATAGCTAAGGGCTTGAAAAACAAAGGTGTACTCATCTTGTCGAAAAAGAGACTCAAAGTCAAGGGAGCTATAGAGAATGTACCTCACAACTTTACCATAGATGTGACAGACCTAGATAGAGATGACTCTATACTTGTCAGAGATATAGAAGCACCTGCAAACTGCAAGATGATGGATAGAGACGATGTTGCTATCTGTGGTGTAATCAAAGCGAAATAGATGACACTTTTCGTCGGTCTAGGCAATCCTGGTAGCCGTTACGAAAACAATCGCCACAATATTGGCTTCAAAGTGATCGACAAACTCGTAGATCACTTTGGGGCTAGGGATATATCAAAGACTGCATTTTGTGGTCAACTATCCAAAGCAGATCAACTACTTTTTTTAAAACCTACTACTTTTATGAATCTATCTGGCAAGAGCCTGCAAGCTGTGCAGAACTTCTACAAGGTCGATATAGATGATATCATAGTGATACATGATGACTTGGATCTACTATTTGGTTCAGTGAGATTTAAAAAGGGTGGCGGACATGGTGGACACAATGGACTCAAATCTATAGATGAGATGATAAGCAGGGAGTATATCCGCCTGCGTATGGGGATAGGAAAGCCAGAGTATAAGTCACAAGTAGCTGATTATGTGCTAAATGATTTCACTCCTGACGAAGATAAATATCTCAAAAGATGGATAGAGCATGCCTCCAAAGCGGCACAAGATATCTTGAGCGTATCACTAAATGAAGTAAAATCAAACTATAGCGTCAAGTCTATAGATGGATTGATATGATCAGGTTGCTACGATGAGAGTGATACCAAAGTTACACTTTAGATATCTAGCAAAACACTATTTTATCAACTTCTTGGCACTTCTTTTGGGGCTATCTGCAGCATTTACCATGATAGACTACTTCCAACATTCACAACAGTTAGAATCCTCATCCAATTATACTATAATGTATATATTTTTGATGTGGCAAGAGGCATTGGGACAGCTCTATCCTATAGCCATCGTCTTTGCAGGTATCATGACCAAGATATCACTCATCAAGAGTAGCAACATGGTAGCACTCCATAGTTTTGGATATACCAAAAGGCAACTCTTCACACCATTTTTTGTAGTGGCATTTGGCATATACTTATCTTTTATGTGGCTTCAGACTACAGAGTTCTCTTATGCCAAAGACAAGGCAGTGGCGATGTTAGAGGATGGTATGAGAGCTTATGCTTTAGATGATCTGTTTTTTATATATGATGATGATTTTGTATATGCCGAAAAACTAGACCCTATCAAAAAAGAGATGAAGAATATCACTATATTTAGGATAGGAGAAGATAATGACCTACTCTATACCGTCATCGCAAAAGTAGCCAAATATGATGGTCATAGCTGGCTGGCGAAAGATATCATTATCAAAAGGTTGATTTATAGCGAGGGTAGTATAAAGAGATATGAGATATATACTCAAGACAGCCTCAAAACCCTTGTGGGATATAAGCCGAAAGTGATAGAGTCCATACATGAGGGAAAAGCACTAGATATAGTAGATATGGGCAAGACATTTAAACTACTAGATGAGCAACACCTAAATACTAAAAAATTAAGATCATCTATATATAGTAAGATCATATTTCCCCTCTTTGCTATCATTCTTCTGCTTGTGCTTTTTTTCAAAATGCCATTTCATGCAAGATATATGAATCTACCACTCGTCCTCTCCGCATCTTTAGGAGTGACATTTCTCTTTTGGGGACTGCTTTTTGCATTTAATCAAATGGGAAGGAATGGTGTCTTATCTCCAGAACTAGCAATGCCGTTACCTATATTGGTCGGTTTATTATATGCACTTTATGTCTATTTTCTTGATAGAGAGAAGATTTAATCCAAAAATAGTGATTTTTAGATAAAATCAGTTTTAAATAAATTGTAGGAAAAATCTATGAATATTAATCTAAATTCATTGGTACAAAAGTACGACACACCTCTCTATCTATATGACTTTGACTATATAGAGGCGAGATATGCTGAGCTAAAAGAGGCTTTTGAAGGACATAAGTCACTCATATCATATGCGGTAAAAGCCAACTCAAACCTATCAGTAATCAGACATTTGGCAAGTAAAGGTGCAGGTGCCGACTGTGTGAGCATAGGCGAAGTCAAGAGAGCATTGAGAGCAGGTGTAGCAAAATACAAGATCATCTTCTCGGGCGTAGGCAAAAGAGATGAAGAGATCAAAGAGGCTCTAGAAAGTGACATATTGATGCTAAATCTAGAGAGTGAGGCGGAGATGAAGCGGGTAGAGCTAGTGGCCAAAGAGCTAGGCAAAGAGGCACGAATATCTATCCGTGTCAATCCAAACATAGACCCAAAAACTCACCCATATATATCCACAGGACTACATGAAAACAAATTTGGCGTAGAGATAAACATGGCGAAGAGAATGTATATCTATGCTAAAAAATCTGACTATCTCGACCCTATAGGAATACACTTCCATATAGGATCACAACTAACAGAGCTGAACCCTATCAAGGAGTCTTGTGAGATAGTGGCTGATCTCGTGAGAAACTTGAAAGCCATAGGCATAGAGATCAAGTTTTTCGATGTGGGTGGCGGACTAGGAGTAGTCTATAGAGATGAGATCACCATAGATCCAAGGGCATATGCATCTGTAATTTTTGCTGCGGTCAAAGGCTTGGATCTGACTATTATATGTGAGCCTGGTAGATATATGTTGACAAATTCTGGCTATTTTATCACAAAAGTACTATACGAAAAGATAAATGATGGCAAGAGATTTGTCATAGTAGATGGTGCCATGAATGATCTGATCCGCCCTAGTCTCTATGATGCCTACCACAAGATAGAAGCGATCTCTAAAGGATCTATAGATAGCTCCGAATACACAGAAGCAGATGTAGTGGGACCGATATGTGAGAGTGGAGATTTCTTTGGCAAAGATATATCACTGCCACCACTAGAGCATAATGATCTTTTGGTCATATACAGTGCAGGGGCGTATGGGTTTACCATGTCTAGCAACTACAATACACGAGGTCGCTCAGCAGAGGTAGCACTCTTTAACGGTGCTGACCACTGTATACGAAAGAGGGAGAGTTTTGAAGATCAGATAGAGCTTGAGCTATCTTGTGACAGTAGTTGGCAAATGACAAAGAATGATATCTAATCTAAAAGGATAGATGATGGAACTAGATAAACTAAGAGAAGATATAGATCGCGTAGACGATACCCTACTAGAGCTACTCAACGAGAGAATGGATCTCGTGCATAGAGTAGGTACTCTCAAACATACTACGAATGCACCCATTTATAGACCTGAGAGAGAGCAGTCGATACTGAAGCGACTAAAAGAGCTAAACGATGGCAAACTGACAGACCCTGCGATAGATGCTATTTTCTTGGAACTCTTTGCGGTCTCTAGAAATCTGGAGCTACCAGAGAAGATCGCGTATCTAGGTCCTGAAGCTAGCTTCACTCATCAGGCGGCAGAGAGTAGATTTGGTGCTATGAGTTCATATCTTTCTATAGGCACTATCAAGGGAGTATTTCGCGAAGTAGACAATGGCAAAGCTAAGTTCGGAGTAGTGCCTATAGAAAATAACTCCAATGGCATAGTGACAGACACGATACAGTGCCTCAGTGAGTATGATCTCAAAATTATCGCCGAGGTTGTGATGGATGTCCATCATAGTTTTGCAAGCCTCAACGAAGATCTAAAAGATATAAAGCGGATATACTCCAAGGATATAGCATTTGGTCAATGCAATAAATTTCTGACAGATTTTGGATTAGATGAGGTAGAGTGGATACCTGTAGACTCTACTGCAAAAGCAGCCAAGATGGCATCGGTAGAGCCAGGCAGTGCTGCCATATGCTCCGATGTAGCGGCTACACTCTATAATCTGCCTATACTCTTTGAGAATATAGAAGACGGTAGTAGCAATAGGACGAGATTTTTTATAGTGAGCAACTTTGAAAATCTATCGAGCGGAAATGACAAAACATCAATATTGGTCAGCATGCCCAATGAGCCTGGTGCATTGGTCAATTTCTTACAAGATTTTCAAAATGCAGATATAAATCTCACAAAAATCAAATCTCACATAGTGGATGGGGAATCTATATTTTTCTTAGAATTTGATGGTCATAGAGAGGATGAGAAGATTCGAGATATCTTTGAGAAGCATAGAGAGTCTATCAAATACTTAGGCTCATATGTCAAAGAGGCTGATGATATATAAAATGGAGGGTCAAATTGGAAGCAAATAGTCTACTAGACAAGATCAAGAATTATGAAGCAGGCAAGCCCATAGAGTTGGTAGTGAGGGAGTTTGGTATCGCACCCGAGGATGTTGTCAAGTTGGCATCCAATGAAAACCCAATAGGGACAAATCCATCTGTACAGAGAGCCATAGCCCAAAATGCAGACAAGGCACATCTCTATCCTGATGATAGTATGTATGAACTCAAAGAGTCACTAGCCTCTAAGTACGAAGTAGATGACGAACAAGTCATTATAGGTGCAGGTAGTGATCAAGTTTTGGAGTTCATATCGCGTGCATTTTTGAGTGCAGATAGCTCTGTATTGATGAGTCAAGTTACATTTGCTATGTATGAGATATACGCCAAGCAGATGGGAGCTACTATCCATAGAACTCCGAGCTACGAACATAAAGTAGATGAATTTCTAGCCAAATACAGAGAGTATAAACCCAAAGTTATCTACATATGCACGCCCAATAACCCCACAGGTGATGCTATCTCCAGAGACGAAGTATTTGAGATCATACAAGGTGTAGATGAGCAGACTCTCGTAGTGGTAGATGGAGCTTATATGGAGTATGCTTCAGCAAAAGATGAAAAATACCACATTTCACCCAAAGATTTGATAGAGTTTCCAAATGTTATATATCTAGGTACATTCTCCAAAGCATACGGCTTGGGTGGTATGCGTGTAGGGTATGGTGTAGCCAACAGAGAGATGATAGCCACACTAGGCAAGCTTCGCCCACCATTCAATATCACTACTCTGTCATTACTCTCTGCTATAGAAGCACTCAAAGATGATGAGTTTGTCAGAGAGTCTATATCTCTACATAAAGAGCAGATAAAAAGGTACGAGAAATTTGCAGATGAGAACGGTATAGAGTATATAGATAGCTACACCAACTTCATCACATATCTCTTTGGGGATAGATATAACTCCACCGAGGTGGCAAATGACCTCTTGCGGAGGGGTATCATCATCCGTGATTTGGCATCATATGGCATGAATGCTATCAGAGTGACTGTAGGTACAGCAGAGCAAAATGATAAATTTTTTGCAAACTTCAGAGAGGTAAGCAGTTGAGACGCATAAAAGTCTTGAAAGCTGGAGAGGTAGAGGTAGATAGATATCAGCCACACTCTTTCACCCAAAATCAAAATACCTCAAATGGTATAGATATACTAGATAGATTGACCATGATGAGTAGCAAAAAAGCTATCAAAAAGATAGCCAAAAAGAGCGGATTGAGATATGACGATGATAAGATATCGTTTGCTACAGAGGTGATAAATAGAATGTTGAATGAGATGGATAATGAGAAGTAGAGAGATAGATATCAAATCATATAGTGTCGAGGAGCTAGAGACTTTAGCAGGTGAAATCAGAGAGAAGATATTGGATACTGTGAGTAAAAACGGTGGACACCTCAGCTCTACTATGGGTGCTACTGATTTGATAGTGGCTATGCACTTCGTCTTTGATGTGGAGAGCGACCCTTTTCTATTTGATGTCAGCCATCAAGCCTATGCACACAAACTATTGACCGATAGATGGGATAGCTTCGATACACTTCGTACCTTTGGTGGCATGTGTGGATATACCAAGCCGTCAGAGTCCAAATATGACTACTACTGTGCAGGACACAGCTCCACATCCATCTCATTGGCAGTGGGTGCAGCCAAAGCGATAGCACTCAAGGGAGAGGATCGGATACCAGTAGCACTTATAGGCGATGGCAGTATGAGTGCAGGCATGGTATACGAGGCACTCAACGAGCTAGGTGACAGAAAATACCCTGTGGTTATTATCCTCAATGACAATGAGATGAGTATAGCCAAACCTATAGGTGCCATAAGCAAATATCTATCCCAAGGCATGGCAAGTCCATTTTTCCAAAAGATGAAAAAGGGAACAGAGCATCTACTAGAACATCTACCAGATAGTGCCACATATCTCGCCAAAAGGCTTGAAGAGTCACTCAGACTCATCACTCCAGGACTACTCTTTGAAGAGCTAGGTATAGAGTATATAGGTCCTGTAGATGGACATGATATAGAGGCTCTCGTAGAGACATTTACGATAGCCAAAAGCATAGGTAGACCTGTACTCATACATGCACAGACCACCAAAGGCAAAGGGTATGAGATAGCAGAAGGGACGAAAGAGCATTGGCATGGTGTAAGCCCATTCGACCTAGATAGCGGAGACTCCCTGAGCAAGGGAGGTGGCAAAAAAGCATCTACTGCTATATTTGGTGAAACTCTACTCCGTTTGGCTGAGAAGGATGAGAAGGTAGTAGGCGTAACAGCGGCCATGCCTAGCGGTACAGGACTTAGTAATGTGATGGAGAAGTACCCTGATAGATTTTGGGATGTAGCTATAGCAGAGCAGCATGCAGTCGCGTCTATGGGACCTTTGGCAAAAGAGGGCTTCAAGCCGTTCTGTGCCATCTACTCTACATTCTTACAGAGGGGCTACGACCAAGTGATACATGATATAGCATTGATGGATCTCGGTGTAGCTTTTGCTATAGATAGAGCTGGTATAGTTGGAGAGGATGGCGAGACACATCAAGGGGTGTTTGATATCTCATTTTTGAGAGCCGTACCCAACATGACACTTTTTGCTCCGTACAATGAGACTACCATGAAGCTAGCGATAGAGTTCGCCAAAGATTATGATCATCCATGTGCTTTTAGATACCCTAGAGGTGCATTTACAGCTGATGACAATGAGAGCCTGCCGTTTGAACTTGGCAAATCTCAACTCATTCAAGAGGGCAAAGATATACTATTTGTAGGCTATGGTAATGGAGTAGGTAGAGCCATAGAGACAGCGAAAGTACTAGCAGATATCACCCCTGCTATAGTTGACCTCAGATTTGTAAAACCACTAGACGAGGAGGGGTTGAGAGAGCTATCCCTGGAGTACAAAGAGTGGTTTGTGTTTAGTGACAGTGTAGCACTAGGCGGTGTCGGCTCCGCCATATTAGAGTTCCTAAGCAGAGAAGAGATATCAGATGTCAAACTGACGACATTCGAGTATGACGACCAGTTCATCACACATGGCAACACAACACTAGTAGAGGAGTCTCTATCACTTCTACCTAGACAGCTGGCAGAGCGAGTATTGGCTAGGATATGAAAACCAATGTCCCCGCATATAGATCGTTCTCCCTCTGCTAAACTGCAACACAAGTTATACATCAGCCGATGGATTCTTCCATAATAGCAAAGTGACGGCTAATATCAGTATGATATTTTTCGTTTGCGATATCTTCCTTTATTTCTTCGAGAGTCTGTTCAAGTTTGTAGTTTTTGTACTTTTCAGAAACGATAGAACGATAGGGGTCTGGTGATTTGTGATGTGTGGAGCGTAGCGGAATGCATCATGAATAACCTGACCTCGGCTAAACTGCAACACCGTTATATCTCAGTCGAGTTTGAACAATTTCTACATTTGCCCTCAACAAATCGTCAATATACACCCCCTGCCGTGAATGGCACTAACTTAAGCCTCATTACTTCTTTTTTGTATGCCCATTTTTTAAGACATCTGCCCTAGCAATATTTCTAGGTTTCGTTAGTAGAGGATAAGCATTATTGCGTTTTTTAATAGCCCTTGGCTCAATCCTTCCTCTGTC
>WFMX01000020.1 GCA_015488875.1 Campylobacterota bacterium
AGATATAAATGACCCAAGGATCATAGAGAAGTTATACGACGACTATAGCTTCGACTACATATTTCATGAAGCTGCTATATCTGATACTACAGTATCGGAGCAGGATTTGATGATAGAGACCAATGTCAATGCCTTCAAAGAGTTACTCAATCTCGCAGTATCACACGATGCAAATATAGTATATGCTTCATCTGCTGCTACTTATGGCGATGTACCTAGTCCACAATCGGTAGGTAGAGAAGCACCCAATAACGCATATGGATTTTCCAAGCTCATGATGGACAATATAGCCAATGAATATATGAAGAAACAAGACAATATATCCATAGTAGGGCTAAGATATTTCAATGTCTATGGAGCAAGAGAGTATTTCAAAGACAAGACAGCATCTACCGTGATACAATTTGGTCATCAGATGATGGCAGGAGATACGCCCAAGCTCTTCGAGGGGTCAGATAAGATATTGAGAGATTTCATCTATATAGAGGATGTCATACAGGCAAATATCAAAGCGATGAACCCCAAAAAGAGCGGCATCTTCAATGTCGGCACAGGTAAGGCTAGATCATTCCAAGACATATGCGATATACTCCAAGACGAGCTACAGATACCTAGAAAAGCCACATATATACCCAATCCATACATAGGACGATATCAATTTCATACCGAAGCTGATATATCAGAGAGTAGGGAAGTATTGGGGTATGAGCCGAAGTTTGAGCTAGAAGATGGCATCAGAGCCTATTTGCCAGAGATAGAGAGAGTTTACCAAAACGAAGTGTCAAATGGATAGGATCAGAGCAAAAAATTCGCATATAGCAGTAGTGGGTGACCTCATGATAGACCACTACATATGGGGTAAATGCGAGAGGATATCACCAGAAGCACCAGTACAAGTAGTGGGGGTAGCCAAGGAGAGTATACTACTAGGTGGAGCAGGAAATGTAATACACAATCTCATATCGTTAGATAGTCGAGTGAGTGTATATACGGTACTAGGTAGTGATGAGAGTGCCAAACTAGCTAGAGAACTATTGGATAATGCAGGTGCCGACTCCACCGCTATCATAGAGGAGAGCGGTCGCACCACCACCAAAAAGAGCAGAGTTATAGCATCAAACCAACAGATACTTAGATTTGATGATGAAAATAGAAAAGATATATCCCTGTCTTCACAAGAGAGTATACTATCTACCATAAAACAAAATATCCATACATATGATACTATACTCCTCTCTGATTATGGCAAAGGAGTCTTAAGTGAGGGGTTGACTAGAGATATCATAGCTTTGGCAAATAGGCATAATATACCTATATTGATAGATCCAAAGGGTGATAACTATGACAAATACAGAGCTGCGACACTCCTCACTCCAAACA
Organism: Campylobacterota bacterium; assembly: GCA_015488875.1. Taxonomy (GTDB): domain Bacteria; phylum Campylobacterota; class Campylobacteria; order Campylobacterales; family Sulfurovaceae; genus SZUA-451. Next base: position 1,381 of record WFMX01000020.1, read on the forward strand.
AAAAAGAGGCATCTCTAGCTTCTGCCATAGAGATAATAGATGGGGATACTCTACAACAAGCTGGTTTTAGATTGAAGAATGATTTGGATCTCAAGTATGGTATCATCACACTGAGTGAAGAGGGTATAGCGATATTTACCGAAGATATGCAAATCACGCCTACTGTAGCTAGAGAAGTTTATGATGTCACAGGTGCAGGCGATACTGTACTGGCATCACTAGGTATAGCACTATCTTCTGGTTTGGATATATATGAAGCTTGTGAATTTGCCAATAAGGCAGCCGCCATAGTGGTAGCCAAGGTAGGATCGGCAACTGCCACACTCAATGAGATAGAGGAGTATGAACACTCTCTCAACAAAGGCAAGGCAGAGAGCAAGATAAAGGACTTTTTCCAGATAGAGAGGATATCCAAAAGGCTCAAATCTCAAGGTCGAAAAATCATATTTACAAATGGATGTTTCGATATACTTCATAGAGGTCATGCCACATATTTGCAAGCAGCCAAAGAGTTGGGAGATATTCTCATAGTCGGAGTCAATAGCGATGAGAGTATCGAACGACTCAAAGGAGAGAGTAGACCCATTAATCCATTGGCAGACAGAGAATATCTGCTAGCATCCCTTGAGAGTGTGGATTATGTAGTGCCTTTCTTGGAGGATACTCCATATGGATTGATAGAGCAGATATATCCAGATGTGTTGGTGAAAGGGGCGGATTATGTCGGCAAAGAGGTGATAGGTAGCGACTTAGCAAAAGAGGTAAAACTCATCGGCTTAGTAGTTGGTAAAAGCACTACAGGTATCATAGAAAAAATATCAAGATCCCAAATTTAATCAAGGAGCTATAAGTATGAAAGTGTTCACAAAAATAACTTTCTCTAGTATGATCATCGTATCTTCCATCTCTGCCATGACAATGGAGGTAGATAACTCAAAAGATGTCTCGTATGATATGGAGAAAAATACAGCTACGACAAAATGGTACAAAGAGAAGAGAGACCGTAGTGGGAAGTCAAAAAAGATAGAGTACAGATCTACCAAAAAGGTCAAATCGTTACCGATACCAACGATATCGATTCCGTCAATCAAGCAGAAAAAAAAGAGAGATAGAAATCACACAAAAAGCACTAGCACTATGACTATCATTCCTTTGATGGGGAGTGTGCCTAGAGTAGGCAAACTTCTCTTTACTAATGGTGGAAATCCCAAGGTATGCACAGCATCACTATTGGATAATAGTCGCATCCTATTGACCGCTGCACACTGTTTGTATTATCATGGAAAAGCCAGTAAAAATATCAAGTTTTTTCCGCAAAGTGGAGGCGAAGTAGTGGGTGGTCATATCTCCATACCAGACACTTGGGCAAAAAAAAACTTGTCAGATATGCAGAGATATAGATATGATTATGGTTTCGTAGTACTAGAAAAGAGTCCAAATATCACTCCATATAGCCTATCAGATGGTCAAATACCTAGTAGTAGCCAAGTGATAGCATATGGGTATCAAAATGGTGGTCGATACCTAAGACAAGCTGAGAGTATATACAATTACAACTCTACTCTAAAGATGTTGAGAATGAAAAGTGCCTTGCTAGAGGGTGCGAGCGGTGGACCATGGGTAGGTAGCGGATCTCATACGATGGGTATCAACTCATTCTATATCAAGGAGCAACCAGGCAAAATGTACTCACCATACCTCGGCGATAACTTCAAAAAACTCTACAAAGAGGCATCTGGCAAAGTATCAGGCGGCAGTACAAAAAGTTCAAGTATTTGTCCATTTTGACCTCTATAAAGCCACACTTTTTTAGAAGGAACCTCTATTGCGA
>WFMX01000021.1 GCA_015488875.1 Campylobacterota bacterium
GTCTTACCCTCATTATGGAATGTATTATATTAGTGAGGATATAGTGGATATTCAAGAAGCAAAAACAATACTTTTGTATCATTATGAACTTTATTTAAATCAAAATTTAGAAGAGTTGACAACAGTACAAGCAGTAGCTAGATAATATATAAAAAATATTTACTCTCGTTCCCATCGCTTCTGTGCAGGAATGAATATGAGAGCAACAATAACAGAATATATGCATCTCAGCAAATAGTGATTACGATAGTCCAAATCTACTCTTTCAGCTCCTTGATAGCTATTTTGAGGCTCTCTTTCGTCTCTTTGATCGCTTTAGATAGCTCTTGGTTGACAGTTTTCTCTCGGAATTTTTCAAAGTCACTTCTCCAAAGAGATAGAAGTTTTTGAGCATTATCATCTACTTTGGGAGTGGTGAATATAGCCAAATCATTTATGAGTGTTATGTCTGACCAGCCATCTAAGTATCGCTCTTTGTTACTTTCTCCATAGAACTCTTTGTCTATGGTGTATTGTAGATGATTGAGTCTTTTTAGCATCTCAAATGCGGCGGCTCTTGTGGTTTGATTGGACTCTCTCACTCCTGCTTGGAATGTACGGAGAGATAGAGATAGTATCGCTATACTTAGGATAAGCACAGGGATATTTATCTTTTTGCTAAACCACGCCATGATTACTCATCTACCAATGACTCTTTGAAGTATCTATCTACATTCATATATGTTTTGCCTGTATGGTCTTTAAATATGAGATTTTCTTTACCTATCTCAGATATATCTTTGAGACCCATTATCGCTAGCAGATTACGAATACCATATACCATTTGCTCATGATAAGAGGCTATATTTTTCGCTTTTTTCTCCACGAGAAATGATGCTCTCTTCTTCTCGTCTTGTGTGGCTAGTCCTACAGGGCAGTGTCGTCCGTTTGCTCCTGAACACTCTCTAGCCCTGATGCATCCTGCACTCATCATAAATGCTCTAGCTATAGCCACATAGTCCGCACCTATACCAAACAGTACTATGGCATCGTCAGGGGTGAGTACTTTTTCGCTAGCTATTAGCTTGACTTTATCTCTGATGCCCAATCTATGCAGAGTACTATCAGCTATGTAGAGAGCTTTTGCTATAGTCATACCCACAGTCATCATCATCTCTAGTGGAGCAGCTCCACTGCCTCCCTCGCCACCATCTATAGTGATGAAGTCTGGATATGCCAACGAGTTGGCATCTATACGCTCCTTGATGAGATCGGCATACTCCTCAAATAGCTTCTGCGATGATATGACTATCTTGACTCCTACTGGTTTGCCTGAAAGCTCTTTGAGTCTGCCTGCGAAGTCAAATAGCTCCTCTAAAGTAGAGGCAAAAGGAAACTGATTTGGGCTAAATAGATCCTTGTGTGGCTCCACTCCTCTATAGTATGCTACAGCTTCACTCACTTTGGAGCCTAGTAACTTACCGCCTGTCTGCTTCGCCCCTTGTGCCATTTTGATCTCTGTCATTTTGGCGAAACACATAGATTTTTTGTACCTCTCTTCATCAAACTTGCCATCTCTATCCCTGACACCATAGAGTCCGCTACCCATCTGAAATATGATATCAGGTATATCGCTAGGCACACTACTAGGAAAGCTACTTAGTGGAGCATTCCAGTTGACCCTATAGCACACCAATCTATCTTTGTCAAACAGATAACTCTCGCTATCATTTGAGTGTATGACTAAATGCCTATAGACTCTTTGTGCTACTGTATGGTTGAGCAAAAAACTCAATATCTTGTATATGGTCTTGGCAAATATCGTACCCTCTTTTATATCTAAGTATGCTCTATCTTTGGGATTGTATCTATGCGTATAGAGGAAGTTGCTAGTGAGGCTTCCCTCGCCTGTATTGATAGGAAAGTTTCCTAGATATGCACCCTTTGAAAACGATCTAGTCGCCTCTGGAGAGATAGCTCCGTCACTCATAGCACTCCTGCCAAATATAGATTGGGTAGTAAAAGGGTGAGCCAATCCTTCGCCAAATGTGACAGCAAAACTGCTACTTACCTCGCCTGTATTGAGTACACAATTTGAGTTTTTGATAGATAATCTTGCACTATGCTGTGGCTGACCAGGTGAAAATGATGCATATGGAGAGTGACCCTCTGCTACATCATATACCCACTTGACCTTGTCAAACGACTCATAGAACTTCTCATCACCAAAATATTGCCTCATTGGGTCACGAAGAAGATAAAAGAGATATCTCATCCTACCCACTAGTGGATAGTTGATGAGTAGCTGGTCATGTCGTTGGATAAACTTGTCATATATGAACAAAACGACAGAGACCACCAATGCCAATACTCCAAGAGCTTGGAGCATAAACCACAATATAGGAAACTGTATATCTCCTATATTTTTACTAAAAGCAAATAGCTCTTGCATCTATTGATTCTCTTTGCCAAATAGTACTCTATCTATGCTGAATTTGCCAGCACCGTGCGATAGAAATATAAGGAGAAATAGCATATAGTATAATGGTATCTCATATCCATTATTTCCAGCTGCAAAACCATGTGGTAGATGGACTGTGACTATAGCGACTATCATCACTACTATAAGTGGTATAGAGATGAGTCGTGTCATAAACCCTATGGTCAGGAGTACAACACCCACTATTTCGGTAGTGGCGGCCATATATGCGTTGAGTAGAGGCAGTGGCATACCCATGGAGCCAAACCACTCTGCTATAGCACCTATATCATTCCACTTCATCATGGCAGGCTCATAGAACCCATAAGCGACAGCAAATCTAGCCAATAGTAGAGATATCGACTGCGTGTATTCACTCAAATTCTTAAACTCCGAGTATATCTTTTTCAATTGCATGTTAAACTCCTGTTTTGATTTTGGATTGAAGTATTATATCACTCTTGTGGGTAGTGAGTGTGTAGTACCAATCAGAAACAAAAAAGTAAAAACTAGCAAGATAATAGAGCCGTGGTCAGATGACAACGATACACTGTTATAAATCAGTCCTCTTCGTCATCTTTGAAGCCAAAGAATTCAGGCTCCTCCTCGACTTCACCCTCTTTTTTGATTGCCCCTTTACCGACACCATCTAGTTTGAGCTTCATGTCACTAGGGCTTGTAGCGTTCTCCATCAAGACCTCTGTGCTTATCCTCTCGTCAGTATATAGATCTAGCAATGCCTGGTCAAAACTCTGTGTGCCATAGATATCCTTACCCTCTTCGATGGCATCTATGATCTCACTATCTCTACCCTCCATTATGAGTTGTTCTATCCTCGGAGTTTTTTTGAGGACTTCGATAGCTGCTGCTCTACCGCCATCTGTCGTCTTGACTAGCCTTTGGGATATGACACCCTCTAATACAGAAGCTAGTGACATACGGACACGGTTTTGCTCTTCACCTGGAAACATACCGATGATTCTATCTATAGTCTCTTTGGCATCTATAGTATGAAGTGTAGAAAATACAAGGTGACCAGTATTGGCAGCATGTATGCCGATATCTATCGTCTCTAAGTCACGCATCTCTCCTACTAGTATGATATCTGGATCTTCTCTCAACGCACCCCTCAGTGCATCACCGAATGATTTGGTATCTTGACCGACACCTCTTTGGTTGACGAGGCAACCTTTGTCTTGATGTATGAACTCCACTGGATCCTCTATCGTGATAATGTGATCGCTTTTTATCTCATTTATCTCATTGAGAATGGCGGCTAGTGTGGTTGATTTACCACTACCTGTGACACCTGTCACTAGCACCAATCCTCTATGGATATCTGTAAAATCATGCAACACAGCAGGCAAGTTTAGCTGTGACAAAGTAGGTATCTCTACAGGAATGATACGAAATACCCCACTTAGCCCATCTAGCTGATAAAATAAGTTTACACGAAATCGAGCCTCTTTGCCGATCACATATGTGAAGTCTAGACTACGATCCTCTATGAGCCTTTCATATTGAGCTTCAGATACTATCTCTTTCGCTAGCTGATCCATCTGCTCTGGAGAGAATGCGACATTGCCTATCTTCTCCAAGGAGCCTCTGATCCTAGCTCTCACTATAGCTGTAGCTTTCATATGTAGGTCACTTCCGCCTACTTTGGCCATATGTTTCAGATACTTTATAAGCTTCTCTTCCATTGATCCTGGATTCATTTTGTTTTGTCCCTATCTAATACTATCTAGCATCTCTACAAAGGCTTTCTCAAACGCTTGAAGCCCATCTTTCATCAACTCTTCATATACGGCAGTCATCTCTACACCACTCTTCTCTATGAGTGTGAAGTAGTCGGCTATCTCATCTATATGCGTAGGTAGTTTTGGTTCTGTGGTAGGGTTCGCCAAGTAAGCCTCTACGGTACTCAATGGTGCAGTATTTACCGAGTGAGGTGCCAAAAGTTCGCGGATATAATAATCTGGAGACAAATCACCACCCTTGACTCCTGTACTTGCAAATAGCGTCCTGATACTTGGCGTGTGGTTATGCTCTACTATATTGTATATATTTGCCGCATTTAGTATGCCTGTCTGAGAAGGCGTGATGCCCATCTCTTCTAGCTTTGGGTCTAGTAGTCTGTCGAAACGACTCACAAATACAGATATGACACCCTCTGCCCTCTCTCCACCACTATTTTCAAATACATCCAACCCATGTTTCATAGCTTTGAGGCAAGATTTTGCCTGTTGTGGAGAAAATACTAGAGTGGCATTGACTGGTATGCCCATGCTGAGGAGTTCTGCCATAGCGATGTATCCTGCATCAGTAGCAGGGACTTTTATCATCACATTTGGCTCTCCGATAGCTGCAAACAGTCTCTTGCCCTCCTCTACAGTGCCGTCAGAATCATCGCAGAGTCTGGGGTCTACCTCAAAGCTGATATATCCATCATTACCCTCTTCGTATAAAGGATAGAGTGCTTTAGCTGCATTTTTTATATCCTCTGTGGCTAAAGCTTCATACTTATCTTTCGGACTCTTTCCATCTAGTGATTTGAGCTGTTCACCATAGGCATCCGATGTTGTAATGGCAGAAGCAAATATAGATGGATTGCTTGTCGCTCCTGTGACGATGCCTTTGTCTATCAATGATAAAAACTCACTCTTTAGAAAATCTCTCTCCACAAAATCCAACCATAGGGAAAATCCAAAATTATTTTCACTCATTATCCACTCCTAAACTTTCAATCTTATAAAATCATAACCTCTCAAAACTAAAACACTACTTACATGAAGTCACTTATGCCAAAACTATTTTATTTATAGACCAATAGTCCCAATCCAAAGCCACACGGAGATGAACGATACCACAACTTTCTACAATGGATAGCTAATTAAGATAAAAAAACTCCTAATTTAATTGTACTCATAGATTTTTTTGATACAATCAAAAAAAATCATACAATCAAAAGGAAAATAATGGGAAATTTACACTATATAAAAGATGAGATGTTGGCCCATGTGCCTATCTGTACACATGCCAACCCAAAGAGTCTACTCATAGTAGGTGGATGTGACAAGCTACAGGCAGAAGTCCAAAAGCATAAAACTATCACCAACATAGTGAGAGTAGATGAGTCAAAAGCTAGTGACGAGATAGCGACACTAGATGAAAACCAATTTGATATCATCATAGTAGCAGTAGATGATATGGCTAGCGATAGAGTCTTTTGGGGTCTGCTCAATCGTACACTCAAAGCTGATGGAGCCATATCTACTACATCTAGTAGACTGCTCACTCAGATAGATGAATCAAGGGCGGAGTTAGAGACTATCGGTGAACTTTTCAAGATAGTGATGCCATATAGATATGAGGCTTCCGCACATGGCACAGGACTGTCATGTCGCAATCTCATATTGGCTAGCCACACATATCACCCTACAGCAGATATCAATCTCCAAAGAGCTGATTTGACGGATGGTTTTAATTATTACAACTCAGATATAGCCATAGGTACATTCCATCTGCCTACAGTAGTACGCAGAGAGTTCGCAGGTCTCATCAAACTCTAATGTCTTTCGAGTATGCAGTAGCCCTTACAGGTGGGATAGCCACAGGCAAGAGTACTACTACTATGCTCTTGTCTCTCTATGGATTTCGCTTTATAGATGCTGACAAGATAGCACACTCTATGCTAGATATACACTCTGACAAGATAGCTCAACTATTTGGAGATGAGTTTGTAGTTGATGGTCGTGTTGATAGGGCAAAACTAGGCGGTATGGTATTTGCAGATAATACCAAGAGAAGAGAGTTAGAGTCCCTACTGCACCCCCTGATATATGAGGAGATAGAGAGACTAGCTATAGAGCAAGATAAATACCAAAAACCATACATTATAGATATACCACTATTTTTTGAGGGAGACAGATATCCTATAGAGAAATCAGTAGTCATCTATACACCAAAAGCCAAGCAGTTAGAGAGGCTCGTGGCAAGAGATGGATATAGCCTAGATGAAGCACTCAAACGCATAGAGAGCCAGATGGATATAGAGGAAAAGAGACAGAGAGCTA
>WFMX01000022.1 GCA_015488875.1 Campylobacterota bacterium
AGTTTAGTGAGATTATAGAGAAATTAAAAGATGTAATATCCAATGAAAAAATAGGTAGTAAGATATTTGACAAAGATGTAGCTACGGAGCTGGGGATACCACAGGCATCATTTGCCACGATGAAAAAGAGAAAATCTATCCCATACAAAGAGTTGATGCAATTTTGTGCTACCAAGCGATTGAGTATCAATTGGCTCTTTTTTGATCAGCCTGTAGAGATGTTGATAGAGGAGACCAATAGATTTTTTCAAGTACACTATTTCGCCGATATCCGTGCTAGTGCAGGCGGTGGTGCTGATGTCTTCGATGAAAATTATGATGTTATGACCATAGATGAGAGGATAGTTCAAAACATGCTAGGCAGAACCGACAAAAGATTAGAAGCCATACATGTAGGTGGAGAATCCATGGAGCCTACACTAAGAGATGGCTCCATCGTCTTCATAGATAGAGAGCAGACCAATATCAACAGAGAGGGGATTTATATAGCCTCTACAAATGCAGGTCTTTTCATAAAAAGGATTCGTCAAAGAGCAGATGGCATGATAGAACTCATATCGGATAACAAAAGCTATTCCCCAGAGATACTATCTTCTGATGAAGTGAGGATAGTAGGTAAGGTAGTGGGAAATATAGAGAGCATATAGGGGTGTTTCTCATGACATAGTTTGTTGAGTGACAGGGGGGTCTAGTGTAGCCTGTCGAAAAACACTCAAATAAGATCGTATATCATTTCTCATTTCTGGATGCTAAAAATAGTAGGGGTCTGGAGTAGCCTGTCGAAAAATCCCCATCAACCCACACAATCCATTTCCATTTTTTGGATATATAGAGACGATAGGGGTCTGGTGATTTGTGATGCGTGGAGCGTAGCGGAATGCATCATGAATAACCTGACCTCGGCTACACAACACCGTTATACTACAATCGAGGTCGAACAATTTCTATACAAGTTTTGCTTTAAAGCATAGTGGATCTCCTATTGTTTTTTTCTTATTTTAGCATTTTACTGCTAATTGGAATAAGGTTCTCTTTTTTTTGGTGTTGATTTGTGGGCATTATAGTTGGTATGCTTGGTAAGTGATATTGTAGATAAGTAATTGTATTTATGGAGGTTGTCAAATATGAGGAGTGGCTTATGGACTTAGTCCATAAGCCACTTGTGCAATGGATGATATAGTAGCTATACCAACTCTATGATAGCCATAGGAGCCGCATCACCTCTACGCATACGCGTTTTGATGATTCTAGTGTATCCACCATTTCTATCTGTGTATCTTGGTGCTATCTCTGTGACCAATTTGTTGGTACAGGCTTTGTCTTGCAACATAGCAAATATAGCTTTGTGTGCATTGTCGTCACCAGCAGTAGCTTTTGTTATCAATTTCTCATAATAGCTTCTAAGCTCTTTTGCTTTTGGTAAAGTTGTCTCAATTCTACCCTCTTTTGTAAGAGCGATAGATAGATTCTTCAAGAGAGCAGCTCTATGTGAAGAAGTTCTCGTAAGCTTACGATATCCATGTCTATGTCTCATGGGATTCCTTTATTGTTTTAATTTCTCTAATTTTTTGATAAGATTTACTCTAATCATATCACTAAGTTCAAACTCAGCACCATACCCATGTTCAGCTAGGCACTCATTTATCTCGTCGAGAGATTTTTTACCGAGATTTTTAATCGCCTTAATTTCGCTCTCATTCATCAATACCAATTCACCTAGATGCTTGATGCCCGCTCTATCCAAAGAGTTGAAACTTCTAGCACTTAGTCCTAGAGCATCTACTGTCTGCAAGAATGGCTTGACTTCACTATCATCAGTACTTCTTTTTACAGGAGTAGTATTGATATCGACATCAAGTACACCACCAAATACAGATAGTTGTTTATTCATAGTCTCAAGAGCATTTGTGAATGCTTCTACAGGACCTATCTGGCTGTTGGTCATGATGTCAAAAGTGATCTTCTCATAGTTTGGATTGTCCTCTACTAGTACAGGCTCTATCTTATAGTTCGCCTTTCTTACTGGTGTAAAGAATGCATCCAAAGGTATGGTATCAGGCTCTACCTCACTAGCCAAATCCTCGCTAGGTACATATCCTATGCCCTTAGTGATGACTACTGTGAAGTTGAGCTCTGCATCTTCGTTGAGTGTTGCAAGGTGTAGATCGCCATTTACTACTTCGATTTTGTCATTGTTCAAATCTTCAGCTATGATATCTTTATGCCCTGTGAAAGAGTAGCTTACTTCTACTCTCTCGCTCTCATCTTTGATCTTGAAGTGGATATTTTTGAGATTGATTATAAATACAGCTACATCTTCATGCATGCCCCTGATATTGTCAAATTCATGTGCTGCACCATCAATCTTGACAGAGATAGGTGCATATCCGATGGAGCTACTGAGTATAAGTCTTCTGAGAGGGTGTGCTAGAGTTACAGCATAGCCACTCTCAAAAGGGTAGGCTATGATCTCTGCTCTATTTTCACTTACTTCATTGACTTCTACTTCAGTAGGCATAAATGGTGCGACTTTTATTTTTTTCATGGTTACCCCTTACTGATTATTTAGAGTAAAGTTCGACGATTAGACGCTCTTCGACAGGGATTGAGATCTCATCTCTCTCAGGTACTCTAGTAAAGAGTCCAAAAAACTTCTCTTTATCTACATCTACCCACTCAACCATACCAGTTTGGTTTGTCAATTCCATACTTCTTACTAGTTGAGTATTTGCTTTACTCTTCTCTTTGATCTCGATCTTTTGACCAGATCTTACTCTACATGATGGGATATCCACTCTCTTGCCATCTACCAAAACATGCCCGTGATTTACGAATTGTCTAGCTGATGCTCTAGTAGTCGCGAAGCCCATTCTATATACTACATTGTCAAGTCTCTGCTCTAGTAGCTGGATAAGGATACTACCTGTATTGCCATCTTTTCTATTTGCCTCTTTGTACAATGATCTAAACTGCTTTTCGCTCACACCATACATAAATTTAGCTTTCTGCTTCTCTCTAAGTTGGAGACCATATTCACTAATCTTTGTTCTTCTCTGCCCATGTTGTCCTGGAGCGTAAGGTCTCTTCTCTAGAGCACTCTTACCAGCGAGTCTTCTCTCACCTTTCAACCCAAGATCAACACCAAGTCTTCTCTCTAGTTTTTCAACTGGACCTGTATATCTTGCCATCTGTTTACCTTTAAACTATTTTTCGTAAAAAATAAGTATCGCATTTAACATAAAATATATGTCATGCATACCACAATCATTGATATATTATAATAAAATTATTATCTATCTCTTGTCTATTATACTCTTCTCTTTTTAGGAGGTCTACAACCATTGTGCGGAAGTGGAGTAATATCTTTGAGGAATGTCACACGGATACCCTCAGTAGCACCTATGGCTTTGACAGCAGTATCTCTACCACTACCAGGACCTTGCACTTTGATACCTAGCTCTTTGATGCCATTCTCTTTGGCTTTAGCCAATGCATCTTCTACTGCTTGTTGTGCCGCGAAAGGTGTAGATTTTTTACTACCCTTGAAACCTAGTGAACCAGCACTACTCCAAGAGATGACATTTCCCATCTCATCTGTTACTGTGATGACAGTGTTGTTGAAAGTTGCAGCGACATACACTACACCTTTGGCAATACTCTTTTTTGCTTTTTTCTTAGCCATTTATACCACTCCTGCTTTACGCCGCGCCAACGGTTTTTCTTTTACCCTTACGAGTTCTAGCATTTGTCTTAGTTTTTTGACCACGAACAGGAAGACCTCTTCTATGTCTAAGACCTCTATAGTTACCAAGATCCATTAATGACTTGATATCTAATGCAACTTTTTGTCTCAAGTCACCTTCCACCATGAAGTGCTCTTGGATCTCTTTACGGATATTTGCCGCTTCTGTATCACTCAACTCATGTACTCTTTTGTTATAGTCTATACCAGTTGCATCAAGAATCTTTCTTGATGTTGTCAATCCGATACCGAAAATATAAGTAAGTGCATACTCCATTCTCTTCTTTTTAGGTAAATCAACACCTGCAATACGAGCCATATTTATCCTTGTCTCTGTTTATGTTTTGGATTTTTACAAATCACGCGTACTATACCTTTGCGTTTAATGATCTTGCAATCATCACACATTTTCTTAACTGATGGTCTAACCTTCATTGGTTACTCCTACGATTTTTTGCACCTAATTTTGCGTGGATTAGTGATGTAGATAATCCAATCCTTGAATAATCAGTGCTACTTATACAAAGATTCTTCACGCAGCCCTACTATTGATAGTCCAATAGGGAGGGTGATTATATCTAAATAAGTTTAAACTTCTATGAATTTATGATAGAATTAGATATAATAACACAATTTATATATCAGGAAAAGTATTAAGATGAATTATGATGTGATAGTGGTCGGCGGTGGACACTCTGGGATAGAGGCTGCACTAGCTAGTGCAAGAATGGGTGCAAAGACTCTAATGATTACTATACTAGCAGAGCAGATAGGAGCTTCTAGTTGCAATCCTGCCATAGGTGGATTGGCAAAGGGACATTTAGTCAAAGAGCTAGATGCTCTAGGTGGCGAGATGGGATTGGCTACTGATGCTACAGGTATACAGTTTCGCACTCTCAATGCTTCTAAAGGACCAGCGGTCAGAGGTTCACGAGCCCAGATAGATATGGATAGATACCGTATATATATGAGAGATGTGGTACTCAACACAGCAAACCTAGATGTGAAGCAGGAGATGGTAGTCGGACTACTCATAGATGACCGCCAAGTGAGAGGTGTAGAGACAGAGCTATCCAATACCTACGAGGCATCGAAAGTCATCATCACAGCAGGTACATTCCTAGATGGCACTATACATATAGGCTCCAAGCAACAAAAGGCAGGCAGACAAGGTGAATTTGCATCTATAGAGTTGGCTCAATATTTGCGAGAGTTAGGGCTAGAGATAGGACGACTCAAGACTGGTACTTGTGCTAGGATAGATGGCAAGAGCATAGACTTTGGAGTCATGGAGAAGCAGGGAGGAGATGAGCCGCCTATACCTTTCTCTTTTCGTACGCCTAGAGAGAGCTTCGATCCTGTACAGTTACCATGCCATGTCACATACACCAACGAAAGCACCCACACACTCATAGAGGATAACTTCCATAGAGCACCACTCTTTTCAGGTCAGATAGAAGGCGTAGGACCTAGATACTGCCCTAGCATAGAAGATAAAGTGAGTAGATTTAGAGACCGCCCTAGACATCAAATCTTTGTAGAGCCACAGACATTAGAGTCTACAGAGTATTACATCAACGGTATGAGTACCTCTCTACCTACAGATGTGCAATTGGATATGATCCGCTCCGTAGAGGGGATGGAAAACGCCAATATAGTGAGATATGGGTATGCCATTGAGTATGACTACATACAGCCTACAGAGCTATATCATACACTAGAGACCAAGCTCATATCAGGTCTATACTCCGCAGGACAGATCAACGGTACTACTGGCTATGAGGAGGCAGCAGCTCAAGGACTCATGGCAGGTATCAATGCGGTGCTTAGCCTGCAGAATAAAGAGCCATTTATACTCGGTAGAGATGAGGCATACATAGGTGTACTGATAGATGATTTAGTCACCAAAGGAACGAAAGAGCCATATCGTATGTTTACAAGCAGAGCAGAGTATAGACTACTCCTCAGAGAGGATAATGCCGATATTCGTCTATCACATTATGGCATAGCTCTAGGTCTCCTTGACGATGAGTATGCCCAGAGACATCATAGCAAAAAGGAGTCTCTATATGAAGCCCTAGAGTTTCTCAAAAATGAGTACGCCACCCCAACCAAAGAGTTTTTGGCGACACTTGATGAGATAGGGCATGTCAAGATCAATGACAAAACATATTGGATAGATATATTGGGCAGAGGTGAGCTTACTAGAGACTCTCTTGTGCAGCTATTACCTCAATTTGACAAATACAGTGATGAAATCATACAGCAGATACTTGTAGAGTCAAAATATAGTAGATATATAGAAAAGCAACAAGAACAGATAGATAGAATGCATGACTTACTCAAGGTCAAGATACCAAAAGATTTTGACTTCAAAAAGGTCTCAGGACTTAGCAATGAAATAGTGGAGAAGCTAGAGAAAGCTACGCCCCCTACCCTATTTAACGCATCTCAGATATCAGGTGTCACACCTGCATCATTAGATATACTATATGTATATATAAGAATGGCAGAGAAGGCGAACTCCAAGAAGAAGAGGGATAGAAATTAATGATACTTCTTCATCCCCACCCGTCCTCGGCAATGCTAATGCATCGCAATCGCCTGACCTCGGCTAAAC
>WFMX01000023.1 GCA_015488875.1 Campylobacterota bacterium
ATATAGATGATTTCGATACAGACTTCTCTACTCTAGCTATATATATCAAACCTATATACCCTATAGCCCACTTCAACATATACGCCCTATTAGGATACGCTAGTACTACACTAACTAATCTCAATGGAGCAGATAGATCAGTAAATGGTCTATCGTGGGGATTGGGTGCAGAGTATAAGTTCACTACAAACATATCTGCCTTTGTAGACTATACAAGCTTATATGATGATAACGATTTCGATGGTCTAGGTACAGATGCCGACCACAAGATAGATAGTCTCAATGTCGGTGTGAGCTATAGATTTTAGAATGATTGCACGATAGGGGTCTGGTGTGGGATTTGCAGTTTAACCAACCTCTAAGCTAACCTTACAATCCTGCTTTTGTTCCACTCTTCAATGCATAAAGCTCCCTTCTTTGGACTTGAATAGTAGTTCCTATTTTCTCTCTACTCCATTCATTGATCATATTGGTATTAACACTCTCTAAAGCCTTTTTGAGTACTTCTGTTGTCTTTTTTGAAACCATTGCACCCATTGATAGTACCAGACTTGTAAAACTACTTTTAGACTGTTCTCTCTCTAAAGATTTCAATTTTCCAAATAGTGACTCTATTAATTGACTACTATGTAATAATTTCTCATTATTATTACAAACTTTCTCTTGCTCTTTGATAAAATCTAAAGTTTGATTAGCTAACTCTTTTGCTTGATTGGTTTTTAATTTTGATAATTTATCTCCATGGAACTCATAAAACTTCTCATAGCTGTCTTGTTGTAGATTATGTATATTCATAAATCGTTCAATTAGTTTAAATACCTTTACCATCTCACTCCAAGCCTCTATATTGTCTTTAAAGTTTACAATATCACCAAGAATACTCTCTAGCTGTTTATCGTCTTTGGTTTTTGTTTGACTATTTTGGAGTTGATTATATTTTATCAATATTTTATCACCCCATCTCACTAAACCCTCTATATTCATATACCTTGCTTTCTCTTTTTGTTTAGGTGGTCTATATCCTGCCATAGTTGAATGTTGTAGTTTTTTAGCTATAGAGTTTGCAAAAAGTTTAAACTCACTCCATTTTGTATCTTGCTCAAGTAGTTTTTTTATAAGTAGTGCAATCTTATGTTTTAAATCATAAATATGTACTGTCTCTGGTGACTCCTCTTGGAATAGTCTAACTCCTAATTTTATATCACTTCCCATATCGGAGACTATTGCTCTTGGTCCTCCTGTTTTTTTAGATGCCTCTTTTAGTTGTTCATATACTATTGCTCCTGTTGAGCTTTTTACTGGCTGTAAATCTATTATCTTCATATCTTCATATTTTAATGCTCTATCTTTGGGTAAATCTTTTGCTCTTACTCCAATTATCAGTAGTAGTTTCTCTTTGCCTAGTTGAATGGAGTGGTCTATTATATATATCCAGTCATTTGCTATTGTCAGTTTTTTATTGAGATTGTAATATCCTAGTTTTAACATCCACGATTTTCCTGAGTTTATTGATGGTGTTCTTTTTAGATCAAACATTAGAGGTAGTATTTTTGATGCTGAGTTCATACTTAGGGAGTATTGTAGGACAAGCTCCATATATCTCTTTATGGTTTTTAAATCATAGGTATAGTTATTTGCCTTACTCTCCTCCTTTTCAATCTTTATGGGAGTATCTTTTTTTTAATTTGACCTTCTTTGGCCTCTTCAATCTCTTTGAGTCTGTTTTCTGTATCTATTGCTCTTGTTTTCCACATCTCTTTTCTACGCTTTAAATCATCTATTTGATTTTTGGCTCTTTTCAAATCTTTTCTTGTTTCAATGTATTTGGCTTTCCAATTATCTCTACTCTTTTCAAAGAATACTACTAGTTTTTTTAATGGGGTTTTATATGGTGTATCTCTCATTATCTCTGCTTTGTTTTGGAATAAATATTGTATTTGTTTCTATAGTATTTTTACTTAGAGATTGGTTAAACTGCAAATCCCACACCAGACCCCTATCACTCAAAAACAATGTCTTTTAATGATATAGTTTGCTTACTGTGCTGCTGAAACACTCTCTTTTGCCTCTTTTATCAATCTATTGATACTCTCTTCGTACTCTTTGGAGAGCTTCTCATCTGTAGACTCAAATCTAGTCACAAGTACTGGTGTAGTATTGCTAGCTCTCACTAGTCCCCAGCCATGCTCAAACTCTATACGAACACCATCTATATCAATGATAGATATAACCTTTGGCAGGTATGATGGAGGATTTTGGAGCATCTCTTTGACTCTGTCGATGATGAGAAACTTTTCACTCTCTGTCGTCTCTACTTTGATCTCTTCAGTAGAAAATACTTGAGGCAATCTATCTATCTCATCATCAAGGTTTATGCCATCATGAATGAGTTCTAGCATACGAAGTGTTGCATATATGGCATCATCATAACCAAGATATCGGTGTTTGAAAAATATATGACCACTCACTTCACAAGCAAGATCAGCTCCTGTCTCTCTCATCTTGACTTTGAGGTTGGAGTGACCTGTTTTATACATGATCGTCTTTGCACCTCGTCTCTCTAGTTCATCATACATTACTTGCGAACATTTAACTTCACCTATAATGGTAGGGTTTTCCATCTTCATAGCATAGAGTAGAGCCATCTGGTCACCCTTGATATTGTGCTTATGTGTCAGTACAGCTATACGGTCAGCATCTCCATCATATGCAAATGCTATATCACCATCTTTTTCCAATGCCTCTTTGACATCCACTAGATTTTTCTCTACTGATGGGTCTGGGTGATGGTTTGGGAATGTTCCATCTGGCTCCATATACAATCCTTGATAGTTGAATTCAAGGGCATCAAATATATCTGTAATGACCGTATCTACCACACCATTGCCACCATCTATCACTATCTTGCTATTCATACCTTTGAGATGGTCAAATGAGTGTATCATATACCCTATATATGGACCTTTTACATCTATATCTATCTTGCTAGTGTCATCAGGTATCACTCTGCCGCTGTCAGCTACGATCTCATCGCCTAGACTATATATATCGTCACCGAAAAATGGTGATTTATCCATAGTGATCTTGAAGCCATTGTACTCGCTAGGGTTGTGTGAGCCTGTGATCATGATGGAGGCATCTGTAGTAATGCCATCAAACTCTACATAGTTCGAGAAGTAGTTAACTGGTGTTGCTACCATGCCCATATCCAGCACTTTGCAACCTGCCGCATTGAGTCCGCTAGCTAGATAGTCTCTAAGCTGTGGTGAGTGTGATCTGGCATCATATCCTATGGCTACTACCTTGTCGCCACCCACCTTTTGACCTAGATGATATCCTATGAGTTTGACACTTTTTTCATTCAACTCTTTTTGATATATTCCTCGGATATCATACTCTCTAAATATTGATTTTGTTATGCTACTCACTTTTTGTCCTCTCCATTATTGTATCCATTTGGATTATTCGATTGCCATCTCCAGCCATCTTCACACATCTCTCTGATGCTTCTCTTTGCTTCCCAACCTAGTATCTCTTTGGCGTATGACGGATCGGCGAAACATGTGGCTATGTCACCATCTCTTCTTTGCACTATTTTGTATGGAACATTTCTGCCTGAAGCATCCTCAAAGGCTCGTACCATATCCAAAACAGAGTAGCCATTACCTGTCCCTAGATTGATGGTCATTACATTATCAAAACTATTTATCTTTTCTATAGCGTCTACATGACCCTGAGCCAAATCCATCACATGTATATAGTCTCTCACTCCTGTACCATCTGGTGTGTCATAGTCATCACCAAATATATTGAGATACTCTCTCTTGCCTACGGCTGTTTGTGCCACGAAAGGCATGAGATTGTTCGGAATGCCCTGTGGATCTTCTCCTATAGTGCCTGATATGTGAGCTCCTACTGGGTTGAAGTATCTAAGCAACACTATCTTCCACTCGTTGTCAGATATAAATATATCTCTAAGCATCTCTTCTATAAAAAGCTTAGTTCGTCCATAAGGATTGGTGGCTGTCGTTGGAAAGTTCTCCTTGATTGGAGTGGTATGCGGATCACCATATACAGTAGCAGAAGAGCTAAAGACTATAGATTTACAATTGTACTCTTTCATCACTTGACATAAAGTTATGGTTCCACTTAGATTGTAGTCATAATATTTGAGTGGTATATCTACGGATTCTCCTACTGCTTTGAGGCCTGCGAAGTGTATGACGCTATCTATATCGTATTTGTCAAAGACTTTGATGAGGTCATCTCTGTTTCGGATATCGCCCTCTATCGCAGTTATTTTTTTGTCCGTGATACTCTCTACTCTTCTGATGCTCTCGCTAGAAGAGTTGCAAAAGTTATCAAATATGACTATATCATGCCCCTCTTTTAGTAACAAGACAGAAGTGTGAGAAGCTATATATCCAGCACCACCAGTTACGAGAATAGACATGTTAAAAACCTATCTTCATGCCACCATAGAAGCTGCTGTTGTATGTCTCTGTCCTATTCAAAACAGTATCCACCTCTATGTCTCTGTATCCTACATATAGAGAGACAGCACTTATCACCTCCATAGCTGCTTCAGCTCTGAATTCGAAGTAATTTTCAGCATCATCAAAAGAGAGTACTGAGGGAGCATATAGTAGCGTACCACTGAAGCTAGCAGTAGGTATACTATCTGCTATAGGTATAGCATAAGCCGCCTCTAGCACGAAAGGTAAAGCACTATAGTCTTTGAGATTTACATATTTGGCACCAAGTCCGATGCTTAATCCTTCAGAACCTTGAAAATTGTTGTTTGCGGTTACACCAAATCCAAATAGATTGTCTTGTTTTGTATTCATATAATTTGCATCCAATGATATGACAGTGCCTCCTGTATATTCAGAGAAACTATTCATATCTAGTGAACCTTCTACTTCAAAATCATCTGAATTGATATTGAGTCCTATGGCATTTCTAGCGAAAATGGTAGCAGAGCCAAGCAGAAGTAATATAGAAATTTTTTTAATCGACATGATAAATCC
>WFMX01000024.1 GCA_015488875.1 Campylobacterota bacterium
AGAAAGACGAGGAAAAGTAGTTTGCATGCTATCAAGTGTAGTATTAAATATTCCACCAAAAGCACTCGCTCACTACACAACGATCAAATATGCTATGTTGGGCTTGGTCAAGTCACTAGCGAGTGAATACGCTGACAAAAACATACAGATCAATGCAGTATCTCCATCGATGATAGAAACAAAGTTTTTAGATAATATAAATAAAAAGTTTATTGAGCTAAGTGCCTATAACCATCCACTCAAAAGAAATGCTATCGTGGAAGATATAACACCTGTTATCAAAATGCTCCTATCCAAAGAGTCCGACTATATCAATGGGATCAACATCCCTATAACAGGAGGCAGTGCTTTCTGATGTTATTTAACAGCCATGAGTTTATTTTTCTCTTTTTGCCGATATCCTTTTTTGTCTACTTCTATCTCAACCACAAAAGAGTCACTATCGCTTCAAAAGTTTGGCTGATTGTTGTAAGTCTATTTTTTTATGGTTGGTGGAATAGTAGCTATCTACTACTTATAATTGGCTCTGTAGTGTTCAATTACATTGCGACCAATATGATCGTAGCATATGACGAAACAAAAGAGCAATATCTATCAAAAAAGGTACTCTTTTTGATGACTCTATGTTTCAACATCTCCCTTTTAGTTTACTTCAAATATATGGACTTTTTCATAGTCAATACCAATGCCCTTTTTGGTCTCGATATGACGCTCATGCACCTTGCACTCCCCTTGGCAATCAGTTTTTTCACACTACAGCAAATCGCATTTTTAGTAGATAGCTATGAGGGCTTAGTAAAAGAGAAGAGTTTTTTGGACTACACGATATTTGTCATATTTTTCCCACAACTGATAGCAGGTCCTATCGTACACCATAGTGATATGATGCCACAGTTCGCCAATGTCAAAAACAAAGCAAAAAACTACAAAAATATAGCATTAGGACTCTTCATATTTTCGATAGGTCTATTCAAAAAGGTAGTCCTAGCTGATACATTTGCTATCTGGGCGACTTATGGTTTCGATACTGCTCCTACACTCCACCTCTTTGAAGCTTGGGTGACAAGTCTATCATATTCGTTTCAACTCTATTTTGATTTTAGTGGATATACCGATATGGCTATAGGTGCTGCACTTTTGTTCAATATCAAACTACCAATCAACTTCAATAGCCCCTATAAGGCTACAGGTATGATTGATTTTTGGCAAAGATGGCATATGACTCTTACAAATTTCATAACAATATATATTTACACTCCAATTATTAGATCATTTGAGAGATTGACATTTCATAAAGCGATGTTTGCTACCCTAGTCACTTTTTTGATAGCAGGTCTTTGGCATGGTGCTTCATGGATGTTTGTCATATTTGGTGGACTCAATGGAGTTGGATTGGTCATCAACCACTATTGGAAGAGGAGTAAAAAACAAATCAATAGTCTGTTGGCTTGGTTTATCACATTCAACTTTATCAACATCTCATTTGTATTTTTCAGAGCAAAAGAGTGGGATGATGCTATGAAAGTGTTGAATGGTATGGTCTCCATAGGTGATCCTCTACACTCTCTAAATCTACTACAACTTTTAGCCATCATTTTAACATTTATACTTATTTTGCTATTTGGAAACTCTTCAAAGTACCTAGAGCGATTTCATTTTACAACGACAAAGGCACTCTATCTAGCCCTCTTGTTTTTTATCTCTTTTGGGGTTGCCGAGATTAGGAGTTCGAGTGAATTTATCTATTTTAACTTCTAATAGAAGCAAGATTTTATTTGCCTTTGTGCTATTCATACTATTCACTATCTTCTACACAGTGGCGCTACAGCAATACATATACTACAAAACTACAACAACCTTTTGGTACGAAGACAAGATATCCAAATCATATCATTTTGAAAAGAGAGAGTTGTATGATTTAGACTATATATTTGTCGGTACAAGTCGCACTCTCTACCACATAAGTAGTGATATTTTCGCTCAAAGATCTATACAAATCTACAACTTTGGCATACCATTTTTTACACTATATGAACATGCACTCTATGTGAAGCAGGCTATAGCACATAGACCAAAATCCATAGTGACAAGCCTCTCTATCACCGACCTCTTTAAAGCACCATTCGTGAGCGATGATTTGACACTCACTGATATACGATCTATCTTCAAGACCCAATCATACAAAGCGAAATCCCAATCACTACTCTACTATATGAAGAATATCACCGAATCACTAAGAGAGAGGGATGCGAACTATCTGAAGCGAGACATTGCGGACTATTTCGAGAGAGCGTATATCTACAAAGGTAGAGTAAAAACCAAAGATTATAGTGATTTTTCAAGTGATTGTGGCATTTTTGAGATGAAGAGCATCTCTCGCAAACGACAAGTTGCCAGATACACCAACGGAGACTCTATCATCTATGGCGAGGGTAGTATGCCGACAGAGGAGAAAAAACTATATTTTACAAAAGAGCTGACCACCCCAGACACAGATGCCATCAATTATATCAATGGTTTGATAGACGATATCAAGCGACATGATATAGTGCCAATAATTATCTTCGAGCCAATCTACCACAACAACTACAGCTATGATCTCAAATCCATAGGAGAAAAACTCCATACGACAAATACTATAGACTTGACAAATTACAAGATAAAAAATACTTCATGGGCTGACGAACAACACTTAAACAACAGTGGGAGATTGGAGTATTCACGACACTTATTGGATATCCTTCAGCACAACCGTGTTGTCGTCCGAGGTCATTGATGATGTACTTGCTTTGTTTAAAAGAGGCAGAACAGTCATCAAGATATTATTTCTAAGCTCTCAAACCCATCATAAATACGCTATAATACAGAAACCAGAAACCAGAAACCAAAAGGATCCCCATGCACTTCCTCAACCTAAAAACAGACTATGCATTCAAAAAAGTATTTGGTTCATCAAACTCAAAAGGCATACTCAAGAGCTTTCTCAACTCTACACTAGAGCTACCATCTCCTATAGAGAGTCTCACTATAGAAGATCCATACAATGTACCCAAGCTCAAAGGTATGAAAGAGACTACAGTAGATGTAAAAGCTCTACTAGCTGATGAGACTAAAGTGATCATAGAGATGCAGATACTCAATCACGATGGATTTGAGAGTCGCATACTCTACAACACAGCAAAGAACTACGCCAACCAACTAGACAAGGGCAAACACTACAAACTACTCAACCCTGTCATAGCACTCACTATAGTCAACTTCAAAATGTTCTCATTTGATAAATACAAATCTATATTTAAACTACTAGAAAAAGAGAACTTCACAGAGTATAAGGATGATATACAACTACAGTTTATAGAACTTCCCAAATTTACCAAGTCATTAGAGGAGTGTGAAACCATAGAAGACAAATGGATATACTTCATCAAAAACGCAGAAGAGTTAGATGTAGCTCCTGCATTTAAAGACCCAAATCTCAAAGAGGCACTCGACATAGCCAACAGAGCCACTATGACCAAAGAGGAGCTAGAAGTACAAGACAAACGAGAAGAGTTCATCTCTATCCAAAAGAGTGCTATAGAAAAAGCAAAGAGAGAGGGTAGAGAAGAGGGTAGAGAGCTTGAAAAGCTTGAGTCTGAAAAAAAAATCAATAAAGAGAAGTTGGAGATAGCCAAAAATCTCAAAAAAGCTGGAGTAGATGATGAGACTATCGCTACTGTGACAGGATTGGGTAGAAAGGTGATAGAGGGGGCATAGTTTTAGGGAGGTGTCTACCTCTTTTGCTGTTTTCCGTATCTACTGTGCTTACTGTATGAATTGTGGCTAACTTTTTGTGTCACTATATCTTTTTGCTCCTGCTTTTTGCTTTGGTCTTTCTCTACGAATATTGGTTTGCGACTCCATGGGTCTAGCTCAGTGTAGTACATGAGTGTAGAGTAGGTGGATGGGGTAGGAATGAATACTTGCACCTGTTCTGGATTTAGCTTCAGCTCTTTGTTTGCAAAATTTTTGAGGCTCCTCATATCATCCATTTGACTACCTGGATGGGCTGCTATGAGATAGTAGGTGAGAAACTGCTTTTTCCCTGATTTTTTATTTAGGTTGTCAAAGTTCTGCTTGAAGTTAGTGAGTGTCTCTTTGTTTGGCTTACCCATGAGCTTGAGTATCTTATCTTCTGTATGCTCGGGAGCTACCTTCATCTGCCCTGAGATATGGTGATCTACTAGAGTTTTGAGATATGATTGTCCATACTTTTTGTCTTCATTTATGAGGTCATATCTGATGCCACTATTTACAAATACCTTCTTGACATGTGGCAACTCTCTGATCTCTTTGAGCATATCTATCTGTGGCTTGTGGTCTGGCTTGAGAGCTGGGCAGACTGTGGAGCTGGTGCATGCTATGTCTAGGCAGACTCCACTTTTCATCTTTTTGTTGCATTCGTACCCATACATGTTGGCAGTGGCTCCACCTACATCATTGATGATACCTTTGAAATCTTTGTGTTTCTGGAAGGCATCTATCTCATCTACTATAGATTTCTGGCTTCTACTCCTGATGGTTCGCCCTTGGTGTACAGAGATAGCACAGAAGTTACACTCACCATAACAACCGTGGTGTGTGGTGACTGAGAACTGTATAGTCTGTAGTGCTTTGACCTCTCCTTGTACCTTATAGTATGGGTGGACATCTCGCTCATATTTGAAGTTGTAAACTCTATCTATCTCCTCTTCGTCCATGTACTCTTGTGGGGGATTTTGGATGAGCCATCTACTATCTTGAAGTTGACACAAGCCCTTGGATATGAGTGGCTCATTGTTGTTATAAAACTGATGAAATGCGTTGATAAATTCTTTTTTGTCAGACTTGCAGAGATCAAAAGATGGAAGCTCTATATACCCCTCTTTTGGCTCCTTAGCTATATAGCAGATACCCTGTATCTCTCTATAGTCGCTATCGCTTTTTAGGGCATCTGCTACCTCCACTATACTCTTCTCTGCCATGCCATAGATCAATATATCTGCTTTGGCATCAAAAAGTAGAGACTTTCGTAGTTTGTTGCTCCAATAGTCATAGTGTGCCACCCTCCTCAAACTAGCCTCTATGCCGCCTAGCACTATAGGGACTGTATTTTTAAAGTTTTTGCGTATATGGTTTACATATTTGATGCTAGCACGATCGGGGCGACGATCATTGGTGATGCCTGGGGTGAAGTCATCCTGCTTTCTGAACTTCTTGGTGGCAGTATAGTTGGCTACCATGCTATCTACCAATCCAGCACTCACACCCCAAAAGAGCTTCGGCTCACCCAATCTAGTGATATCGTCATCATTTGAGATATCAGGCTGAGCTATCACACCGACTCTGTAACCTCTGTCAAGTAACACTTTGCCCACTATGGCTATGCCATTATATGGGGTATCTATATATGTATCGCCACTGACGAGTATCACATCTAGCTCACTCCAGTCTAACTTTTGCAACTCTTTTTTGGTGGTGGGTAAAAACATCACTATCCCCCTTTGGATTTGTCATAGGAGTATACTTGTTTTGATGGGTTTTGTCAAATCGGATAATTACAAGCTGATTATTCGCAGAGGTACTATCTTGTATATATGATCCTGTATTTTAGGATCAACTAGAGTAACTGTATCTGATATCTATACTTGACAAAATAAAATTTGTCAGATATAATGACAAAATAAAATTTGTCAAAAGGAATTATCTATGAGTATTATTGTGGGGCAAGCTGTAAGGGGTGAGAACTTTTGGGATAG
>WFMX01000025.1 GCA_015488875.1 Campylobacterota bacterium
CTCTAAATGAAAAAAGCAAACCAACTAAATAAGGAATTAATATGACTAGTAAATTGATTAGTGCTTATGCTATCGAAGATTTGATAGATGAGATTGATGAGAGTGTCAAAGATGGCTTCAATCCATCATTGGCATTTGTATATACATCTGTGGCTTATGATATACGCAAACTTGTAGCCGAACTAAACCGATATCCTTTTTTGATATTGGGCTCGACTACAGTAGGTGAAGTATTTGCAGATGAAGAGCTGGGGGTACAAGAGCTTGAAGAGAGTATTGTATGTATGCTCGTAGATGTCAATCCTGATGCTATCGCTCTTAAGTTACTAGCAGTTACTGGAGATAAATATTATGATATTGGCAGAGAGATAGGAGACTGGGCAAAGAGTCAATTTGATGATGCAAGTATCATTACCACTACTTCTGGATTGATGTTTGACAATGATGCTTATACTCAGGGTATCTTGTCTAGTGGTATTGTATATGCTTTTGGTGGGTCTGCTGGTGATGATTTGATACTAGAAGATACATTTGTATTCTCTGGTGAGAATTTCACCAACCACGGTACAGTAGTATTGGCGATAGACAATAGCAAGATAGAAGTCATAGGCTCTAGGGCATTTGGTTGGGTAGGTATTGGCAAAGAGAAGATAGTTACAAAGGCTAGCAAAAATATAGTATATGAGATTGATAATAGACCTGCTATAGAATTTTATAAAAATTATCTAAAAGTAGAGAGTATAAATATGCCTCAAACGGGGATAGAGTATCCTCTCGAAGTACGAATGCGTAATGGACAGGTAGTATATCGAGCTATACTAGAGATCAATGAAGAAGAGGGTTCTTTGATATTTGCAGGACATGTTGAAGAGAAATCAAAGGTGAGAATATCAGCACCACAGGGGAAGGAGATTATAGATTTCGTTGATAAGAGTATCAGGAAATCTATCGAAGAGATTGGAGATTTCAAAGCAGAGATAGCACTTGTATTTCCTTGCTGTTCCAGAAAACAGGTATTGGGTATATTTGCGAAAGAGGAGATAGAGATAGCCTACAAAGCAGTAGGTTGTCCGTTGGTAGGCTTTTTTGCTTATGGCGAGATTGGTGCCTTCCCAGGAGGATATGGCTTTCACAATGAGACATTTGTCACAGCACTATTGAGAGAAAAGGAATAATATATGATAATACACTCTATAAAATCACTAATAAACAGTATCCCAGAGTCAGAAACAAAGAAAAATCTGCTAAAAAAGATAATAATTCTTGACAAAAATATCTCAAGAACAGAGGCTAAGTATCTAAAAGCAAATGAAGATAAACTCACTCTATCTCATCTACTTACAAAAGTAAATGCCGAACTAGAAGAGTCACTAGATAATGAAAAAAGATTTATAGCCTCTGTGAGTCACGAGCTTAGGACTCCACTTACAGCGATACTAGGGTATAGTGAACTGCTAGAAGATACTACCCTCAATAACAAACAAAATAGATACCTCAACAATATTGTACAGAGTTCAGACCACCTATTGGCTCTGATTAGCGACTTATTAGATGTTGCCAAATTAGAAGACAATAGGATTGAACTCTCTCTTAAAGAGTTTGACTTGGATGATATGCTCAATGAGTGTGCTAACCTAATCAAATCAAAAATAGACCATAATGTCAATTTCTTGATAGATATTCCTCTCTTGGATTATCCTATTATATCTGATGACAAAAGACTCAAACAGATTTTTATCAACTTATTATCAAATGCAGCTAAATTTACCAAAAAAGGTTCTATTCGTTTCTATGTTAAGCAGATGGAAGATATAGATAATAATCGTCTCAAAATTGTAGTAAATATAGATGATACAGGTGATGGTATCCCCGATGAAATCAAAGATACACTATTTGACCCATTCCAATCTACAGACAAGACACAGGGAACTGGATTGGGTCTATATATATCTCAACAACTAGCCAGACTAATGGACGGAGAGATAGAAGTAGAGTCAAAGAGTGGTATAGGAAGTAGCTTTAGTGTCACACTTATAGTCGAGAAATCTACCAAAAAAGAGGTAGGCAAGAAGCTAAATGGTGCAAATATTATGATGTTTGCAGACAAAGATGAGTTTATAGAGAAGGTATCAAAAGAGTTTATGCTTCATAGTGTCAATTTCCAAAACTACTCCATATCCAACTCTGATATTACATCTGCATTGGTACAGATGGTAGTTAGTGGTAGATTTTATGATATTGCTGTCTTTGATATGAGTATTTTTAAAAATCACACATCTCATATAGCAGGAACACTAAAGGCTATCAATAAAGATATAAAACTCGTAGCCTTAGTAAAAGAAGATAATGATGGTCACTTCGAGGAGTTTGACAAGATTATCAACAAACCTATACCATATCAGAGATTTATCAAAGAGATGGAGATTATCTACTCATC
>WFMX01000026.1 GCA_015488875.1 Campylobacterota bacterium
CTATTATAAGGCGAAGTATCACTGATAGCTGTTATTTGACTATGCACCTTGCAGAGTGAAATGGTCTTTCATAGTTCGGTGAGACGAAGTTGTCTCCGTCCATTGACCAATCATTTGATTTTTTGACATAAACCGATTGTGCTACTTTGCGTTGCATTCTGCTTTCACAGATGACCACCTCATCCTTCTCGAATGCCTCTCTCACGCTCGCCATCCTATCTGTAGTGATATAGAAGTGAACTCCTACAAATATAGATATGATGATCAAGACCCATGAAAGACCTTTTTTGAGAGAACCTTTTGCCATAAATGGTCTAGTGGATACAAATATAGTGATGAGAATTATGATGAAACCTATGACAAGATTGCCACCCTCTAGTATAAAAAACTTTTGCATATTGATAAAACCTTTAAAATTACTATTACTATATTAGCAGAAATTATATAAACAACTATTGATAAATATCAACCTCACAAAAAAATTGATGTAAAGTAGATATTATTTAACAAACTATATAATAACTTGACAAATAAAGATATTTATACTATACTTCGTAAAATAAAGGAGTAGATATGAAGGTAAGCAAAAAGGCAAAAGGCAAAACAAGGGCTAAGATCATAGAGGCATCAATCGATCTCATCACCCAAAAGGGGTATAAAGATGCTTCTCTTAGAGAGATAGCCAAATTAGCAGGAGTGAGTAACCCTACTATATATAATTACTTTCCAAGCAAGGAGAGACTCTTGTATGGATATATAGAGCATCAACATCTGCAAAGTGCCAAAGTATTGGGAAAGATAGATGATTTTCACACCTATACTTTGAGAGAACAGCTTCAGACACTTGTAGAGACAGAGCTGGAGCTATACCTAGAGGATAGAGAGTTTGTGATGCAGATATCATCTATGCTTTTTGGTAACTCATCACTCAAACTAGATAGTGTCTACGCAACAAAAGAAAAATTTGTAGAAATAGTAGATGAGATGTTTAGTGTAGCTATAGAGGCTGGAGAGATCAAAAAGCCTCCATTTAGGGAGTATCTACCATCTCTCTTTTGGGACTATTATATAATGGTAGTTGCCTATTGGGTAGAGGATAGTAGTGACTCTTTCGAGAATACTACACAGTTCATAGACCACTCTATGGGTGTTATAGAGGCTCTGCTACACTCAGATATATTGGGTAGAGGTTCGGAGCTGAGCATGTTTTTACTCAAAACTCACCTACTCTCTTCTCTACAGAGATATAGCGTACCAAAAAAAGGATTTGATATCATCAAAGCAAAACTCAAAGAGATAGATATAGAGAGAGGAGACCCACAATGAACAGTGACACACTCCCCACCACGAGAGTAGCCAGAGGCAAGGTAGTAGGCAAAGCTATGCTCAAGATAGGAGCTAGAAGAGGCACAGATAGTGTCAAAATGGCATTTTTGTCCGATGAGCAAAAAGATATGCTCAAAGAGGAGTCGCATCAAGCAACAGCCAAGATCATCATGGAGTCGTTAGGCGAACTCAAAGGATTGTCGGTCAGATTAGCACAGCAGGTAGCTCTAACCATGCCATTTTTGCCAGCAAGCTACCTAGATGAGATAAGCAAATCATTTCAGAGTGTGCCATCTCTCAATCGTGCATTGGTACGCAAGATTATACATCAAGAGCTAGGTCGATATCCTGATGATATTTTTGATGAGTTTGATGGCAAAGCGTTCGGCTCTGCTAGTTTGGGTCAAGTACATATTGCTCGCATAGATGACCAGAGACTCGCTATCAAGATACAGTATCCAGGGGTCGCAAAAAGTATAGAGAGTGATCTTGCTATACTTAGATTTGCCTTAGGTAGATTTGCTAAAGGTAAAAATATAGATCATATCATAGATGAGATAGCTGATAGGCTTCGTGAAGAGGTGGATTATGAACATGAAGCATCTGCTCAAGAGTTCTTTTATCGAAACTTCAAACACCCATATATGGTGATACCCAAAGTCTATAGAGATATATCTACGACTAAGGTACTCTCTTCTACTTACATAGATGGCATAAGTTTGGATCAATTTTTGAGTACCAATCCATCTCAAGAGCTACGAGATCACTATGCTCAGATACTGTTCAATAGCTTTTTTATCTCACTCTACGAACTCAAAAGAGTACACGCAGACCCAAACCCAGGCAATTTCATATTTATGGACAAGATGAGATTGGGACTCGTAGATTTTGGCTGTGTCAAAGAGATAGATGATGAGTTTATAAGTAGTTATACCACTCTACATTTGGCACTCATAGATGGTGCAGATGATGGATTGGTAGTCAAACTGTATAGAGAGTTAGGAATGATAGATGATGGGAGCATAGAGGATATGCT
>WFMX01000027.1 GCA_015488875.1 Campylobacterota bacterium
AGATATAACCGTGTTGCAGTCGAGGGCGAACGATCATTATGCGGGGGACACAGCTTTCATTCGCTTCGCTCACAAAACCAATGTCCCCTAACTGTATCGTTTCTATATATCCAAATCTATGCTGTATAGATCAGCTTTTCGCTTATCTTGTCGCCATCTAGTTCGACATAACGCATCGGATACATATCTAAGTCAAGCGGACGGATAAAGGCACGAGTTGCGATCATCTTGGTACCCTGTAGCTCCTTGACAGAATCCACATGTTTGTGACCTGAGAGTGTCAAGATGAGGTTTTTGTATTTGAAGAGTCTTTTTTGTACTTCCTCTGTGTTGTTGAGTATATAGTTGTGTATGGCTTTTTCGTTTGTCTCATTCCAAAAGTTGGTATAGGGATGGTGATCTACTATGATAGTCGGCTTGCCTTTATCTAGTATCTTCTCTGCAAAAGTCAATGTCTCTTCCGTGTAGCGTCCATTGTTTGCATCGTCTATACAGCTATCTAGCCCTAGTAGGATATAGCCATTTTTCTCTACTAGCCAATCTTTGCCATGTATCTTTACCTCACTAGCAGAGCAAAACATCTTTTGAAATGCTGACAATCTGATCTCGTCATCTAGGGCTGGGCTAGACTCTTTGTTTCCGCGTACGCTATAGATTGGGCATTTTAACTCATCTACAATCCCTTTGAATTTTTGAGCATCATCATCATGGGCGACATTGTTGTTGAAATTGTCTCCGCCAAAGACGACAAAGTCCAAATCTTTGTAATTTTCATTTACGAACTCGACCATGATCTCCATAGCTTCTATGCTATTTTGATCCGATAAATCCAAATGAGAATCTGTGATATGTATAAACTTTAGACCCTGCTTCTTTTCTGTATTCGCACCTAGCACAAGAGGCATTGCCCCCAATGCCAAAGTACCCTTGATAAAATCTCTTCTTGATCTCTCTAACATATTAACTCCTTTATTTTGGCTATAGTATATCAAAAGTTTATTTAGAAGTGTACAAGGTCAATCATTTGGGAAGCTCTCAAAATACAACTACCCATCTCACTAGCTTCTACTCTAATCTTCTCAATCGTTACATAAAATCACAGTTTGACCGAGGTTTGGTGATTGATGATCACGACAGCAATGGCAAATCCTCCGTCATGGCTGATGGATAGGGAGCTATCTTTGATCTGATGTAGCTTTTGTGCTTTTGGAGACAATAGGATGTATGGGGCTCCTCTGCTATCTTTGGATATGGTGATATCTAGAAATGTCAAGTCGCCACATATACCACACCCTAGGGCTTTGGATATAGCCTCTTTGGCGGCCCATAGACCAGCCATAGTTGATATGCTACCCACTCTATCTATCTCCTCCTTGGTCAGAAACTTACTCTTAAATCTTTCTCCAAATCTCTCTAAAGCTCTCTCTACTCTAGCTATCTCTACTATATCTGTACCTATCTTCATACTATATTGTTGCCTTACTCTTCTTGATGAAATCTATCAACTCTTCACTACCTAGCGGTCTGCTAAAATAAAAGCCCTGTCCATAGTCACAGCCATGCTCTCTGAGAAAGTCCTCTTGCTCCTGATTTTCTATACCCTCTGCTATGACTTTGTATCCTAGGCTATGAGAGAGTTTTATGATCGCTACGGAGACCTCCTGATCTCTAGTGGTATCACTGATATTGTCTACGAAAGATTTATCTATCTTTATCTTGTCTATAGGCAGACTCTGTAGATAACTCATAGATGAGTAGCCAGTACCGAAATCATCAATCGCTATAGATGCACCCATCTCTCTAAACTTATCTATAAAGTCTAAATTCTCCTCTGTATGATCCATCATACATCTCTCAGTAATCTCAAGCTCAAGTCTCGATGGAGATATCTCATACTTCTCCACTATACTGATAAAATTATCATATAGATTTTCTTGCCTAAACTGTATACTCGATAGATTGATGGCTATCCAGTCAAGCTCTATATCTTGTGTAATCCAATGTTGGTATGATTTGATAGCCTCTTCAAATACATAACATCCTATCTTGACGATGACCCCTGTCTCTTCTGCTACAGGTATAAAAATATCTGGAGAGACTTCGCCCAACTCTGAGTTGTTCCACCTGAGGAGAGCCTCCACACCCTCTATACTCTTTGTGGATAGATTGTATTGTGGTTGGTAAACTATGCGAAATTCACCTCGCTCTAGTGCATAGAGAAGCTTCTGCTCCAAATCTAGCCTAGTCTGCATCTCAAATGATAGCTTTTGTGTATAGAACTTATAATTGTCCTTGCCACTATCTTTGGCATGATACATAGCACTATCTGCATTTTTAATCACCGCATTTATAGTGGCTCCATCTTCGGGATATATAGATATACCTATACTTGCAGTGGTGTTGAGATGGTAATCCTCTACAGATATAGGCTCTCTTATGAGATTTAATATACCAGATGCCAATCTCTCGATGCTCTCTCTATCCTTTATATGGCTCATCACTACCACGAACTCATCACCACCAAATCTCGCAAGCATCTTATTTTTTCCTATGATGCCTTGGATCCGCTGTGCTACAGTGATCAACATCTCATCGCCTATATGATGACCTAGTGTGTCGTTGATGACTTTAAATCTATCAAGATCTATGAAGAGTACAGCTACATCTCGATGAGAGAGTCTAGCCAGATCTAATATATCGACAAGTTCTCTCTCTATAGATACACGATTTGGTAATTTTGTAAGATCGTCATGATATGCCAAGAAATTAGCCTTCTCCTCCATCTCAATGATCTCTTCGAGATTGGTAAATATGGCTATGAAGTTTAGGATATCTCCATCTTGATCCTTTACTATGGTGATGGTGAGCCATATAGTGATATATTCACTATTTTTTACCCTCGTATGCATCTTTCCGCTCCATCTGCCTTTTAGCATGAGCATAGACCATATCTTCCTATAAAAGAGAGTGCTTCGCTCCAAAAAGTCGATAGTTGTCGCTTTCTTTTCTAGAAGCTCCTCTTCTGTATAGCCAAACATATTGACAAATGCAGGATTTACCGATAAGATATTTTTATCCTTATCTGTGATCAGTATGCCATCACCTATAGTCTCGAATGCCACTGCTGATTGTTGTAGCTTTTGTTGTTGTTCTATATAGTCAGTGATATCTAGTTTTATGGCTAGATACTGGACTATCTCACCATCTATGGATATCGGTACTATAGAAGATTTTTCATATAGCAGTGAGCCATCTTTTTTTCTGTTTATCAGTTCGCCATCCCACTTTTTGCCTATATCTAGTGTCTCATTCATTTCTCTATAAAACTCATCGCTATGTAGATTTGATTTCAAAAATCTAGGATTTTGTCCCATCACCTCTTCTTTGGTATATCCTGTATGAAGTTCGAAGGCATCATTGGCATACTCTATGTTTTTATCTGCGTCTGTCATCACTATGATGTTGTCACTATTTTCTATGGCATATCTGAAGGCTGATAGTTCATGGGTCGTTCTTATTATGCGTCTATGTAGGAAAAAGAGTATTACCAGCACTATGAAAGCCAATGCAAAGAAGCTGATGGTGATGATCTTCTGTTTGTGTAGGTTTGCTTCGTACTGTTTTGTCATATCTGAGGATAGACTCCTGATGACTTTTGTGATATCTAGATTTTTATTGAGGTCTAGTTTTGCATTGATCAATTTCGCATCTTCCAAAAACTGCTTAGTCTGCTGATAAAAGTAATTAAAATACTTATTGTCACTACTAAACTTCTTTAATTGATCAATTTCACTAGTCAAAACAGTCTCTCTGACAGGTATCCACATAAGAATTTTACCAATATGAAAAAAGGTTTGATCGTAGAGTTGATACTGTTTGTCTATATCATGGATAAACTCTTTACCTATAGTTTTTCGTAGATCAAAAAGGTAGTGGATAGCATTGGTCGCTCTCGCATTTGGGGATTGAAAATGTTCTAGTATATCCAATTTTTTCCTATACATATCTTCTATGTCCAACAATCTCTTGTATGATTTTTCTCCAAATTCATTGCGAAGATTGCTATCTTTTAAAAATGCAATGTCACTCTCAAAATTCTTTGTGATCTTGACAACTGTATCATAATTGATATATCTAAACTTTCTAAGAAATACCTTCTCCATAGTAAGATTGTACGATATCATATTTTGCAGTTTTGATTGGTATAGACTGTAGTTTTTTACATCTTTTTCCATCTTTTGTAGATATACAAATAGAGACAAAAGGAGTATCAAGAAAAAGATTATCAGTGATGAGAATGGGTCGAATTTATTTGATTTGTGGCTAGCCATGATCCTACTTCGCTATCTCTGGCATCTTGCCAGTCAGGGTCTTGAGAAAACTTACGATAGCATCTATCTCACTCTCTTTCATCTCTCTGCCTAGTTGATACTGTGCCATAGTGAGTACAGCCTTTTTTAAAGTTTTTATATCGCCACTATGCATATATGGTGCAGTTAGATCTATGTTTCTGAGTGATGGTACTTTGAATGTATATTTATCTTCTTCTCTCTTTGTGACATTGTAACGACCTAGGTTTGTACTATTTAGATCTTTGAAGATACCAAATTTGTTGTACATATTTCCGCCGACATTGACACCATGGTGACATATGATGCACCCCTTTGATATGAAGAGTCTATATCCTCTCTTCTCTTCACTACTTATGGCATCTTTGTCGCCTTTCAGATATAGATCGAAGCGAGAATTGGGCGTAGTGAGAGCTTTTTCATACTCCGCTATAGCATCAGCTATATTCTCTATGGTGATCCCATCATTATATATATTTGAAAATTGATTTTTATACTGTTCGTTTGTTTTTAAAACTTCTACAGCACCTTTGAGCGTATGTCCCATCTCGATAGGATTTTCTATGGGTCCTTTGGCTTGCTCTTTGAGATTTTTGGCTCTTCCATCCCAAAATTGACGAAAATTAAATGTGGCATTATATACGGTGGGTGCATTCATGTTTCCCTCTTGTCCATTGATGCCAAACGAGAATTTCATATTGTCATCTCCTCCATCACTAAGTATATGACAAGTTGCACAAGATATGCTACCATCCTTTGAGAGTATCGGATCAAGAAAGAGTCTCTTTCCCAATTCTACTTTTTTTTGATTTAGGTGCATATCTGTAGGTATAGGAGCTATCAAATCCACAGCACTTGCAGTCGTAAGTAGTGAGAGCAGAGTAGCAATAATAAATTTATACATATTAAGTTCCTATGATCTTACAGCTCTATACATGTGCCTATACCAGAACTAGTCAATATCTCTAACAGAAGCGAATGTTCCACTCTGCCATCTATGATGTGTGCTTTTTTTACTCCGCCCCTAAGTGCCTCTATACATGCATCAACCTTAGGAACCATACCACCGACTATGGTTTCATCTTTTTTGAGTGCTTCGCTCTTCTCTATATCTAGGTTACTCATGAGATTTTTCTCTTTGTCCAAGACACCCTCTGTATCCGTCAAAAATAGTACTTTTCTAGCCTCCAAGGCTATAGCTATCTGGCTTGCTGCTAAGTCTGCATTGATATTGAACCCTGGATGACCTAGCATACTACTAGATGCTATAGGTGCTATGACAGGCACGAAGCCATCATCTATGATATTGTCCACTATCTGAGTGTTGACATTTTCTATGATACCTGTATATCCGAAGTTTTCAAAATCCTTTGGTCTTGCCTCTAAAAAGTTGGCATCTTTACCAGATATACCTATGGATTTGCCTCCGTGGTTGTTGAGTAGAGATACTATCTCTTTGTTGATTTCTCCACTAAGTACCATCTCTACTATACGCATCACCTCTTTGGTAGTGACTCGCTGACCATCTACAAACTGACTCTTGATGCCTAAGTCTGCCAATAAGTCAGTGATACTTTTACCTCCACCATGCACCACTATAGGCTTCATGCCGACAGTATGCAATAGTACTATATCTTGTGCAAACTTCTCTTTGAGGCTATCACTTGTTTGTGCTGAACCACCATACTTGATCACTATCTTCTCGTTATGAAATTTTTTTATAAATGGTAGTGCATCTAGCAGGGTTTTTACTATATCTATCTTATGCTTCATCTATCTTCTCTCCAATTTATCTCTTTATATATATCTAACTTTAACTCTATTATAGATAGTGGTAACTTAAAGTCTAGCATCTTTACCATATCTTTCTGCGTCACTAGCAGTGAGTCTGCTTGGGAGTCATACATCATCTCCCTTATGCTCTCCTCGTCAAAATATGAGTGGTCTGGCAAATAGTGACGACCTACTACACCATCAGGCAGATATCTATCTAGTCTCTGTGGATTTGATATAGCTGTGACTAGTAGCATCCTTGGAGTGAGGTTTGAGAAGCTAACTCTACGGACAAAATCTACATCTTCTACAAGTACTATATCAGCATATCTCTTGGTGAAGTAAAATTCACGAAAAGGACCAGCAGGAAAAGGCAAATAGTTGACTATCTCTCTAGGTTCTAGCACTATCTCATACTTCTCTATATCCACTCTATTGAAACCATCATCAAGTATGATCTGTTCTGCACCATTTCTGATTGCCATATCTATAGCCTCTTTGCGATCCTCGCTCACTATGACACTAGCATTTGGTAGTGATATCGCCATCAACATCGCCTCATCACCACTCATCTCTACATCCACTAGCACCTCTCCACGCCGACTCACCTCTACAAGTCCTCTGCTCTCTCGCCCATACCCTCTAGATATGATGGTAGCTTGGGGGAGCTTGGAGGCTAGCTCTATGACAAATGGTGTCTTGCCGCTACCACCGACTATGAGATTGCCTACGCTTACTATAGGTATGGGGTATCTCTCTCGCCTAGTCGATATACGGCGTATCAACATCAAAGAGCCATATACTATAGATATAGGAGTGAGAAGTATTATGACGATATAGTGATATGACTGAGGGTGAAAAAAAAGTTTTTCAAAGAAATGTTGCATATGACCCTTCTACGATTCCTAAATTAACGGTACAATTAGGGGACATTGGTTTTGTGAGCGAAGCGAATGAAACCTGTGTCCCCGCATAGTGATCGTTCGCTCTTGACTTCAACATGGATATATCTCAGCCGAGGTCAGGTTATAACGATACACTTCGCTTCGCTACGCATATCATTATCACCAGACCCCTACCATTAAATTAACGGTACAATTAGGGGACATTGGTTTTGTGAGCGAAGCGAATGAAACCTGTGTCCCCACATAGTGATC